>JBAXDW010000007.1:0-18810 GCA_037140755.1 Methanobacteriota archaeon | reverse complement strand
CTGAGAACATGATAAGTTCTGTATCTCTGTCGCTCCGGCGTTAGACGTCTTGCACAGAATAAATACACCTTTGTTGCGCCGCTCGAGGAAGGGCTCTATTGCATCGAATCCCATATAGGGGCTGACAGTCACCGCGTCACCTCCTATAATCTCTTAAACGTATTTGGCGTACGCCTTTGATGAGTGTGCCACGTCGGCCCTTTTTGCATCGACAATGACCGGCACGTGTACGAACTCTTTGATGTACTGCACTGTCTTAATCAGGGCTTCTACGCCGATGGGTCCGCGCGCTTCGTAGAACGCCGTGTTTACCTTGAAACAGCAGACTAAATCGAGAGTAGCGCTTATAATGCGCTGATTGAAATCGAACACATCATCTACGGTGCCGTCAGGGTCAAGCCCCACACAGAGCCAGCTGTTGTTCTGACGCGCCGTTTTTTCCAAGTCTCGTAGAAAAGCCACCATGTCTCGTTCCATCCAGAACGTACGGGAGGTGTATTCTTCCCTCTATTTACCGCTTGTGTTCCCTTTCAGCCACTGCTAGCGACGCTAACGTCGGTTACGCGAATCGTTGGCGTCGTCAAGCCGAAGTATGTCGTGACATCTTGACTCAGGCCGTCGATCTGCTTCAACAAATCGAGGACATTGATTCCTATATTCGTTTGCTTCAGGGCGTGTTTGCATTCACCGTCTTCGATGGCATATCCTGCGTACACCATGCCGGAGAACTCTCCTGTACTCATGTTCGGTCGATCGCCAGTTGCACGAACATAGATACCGCGTCTCACTTCCTCAATGACATCAGTTTCGGTACCGTTTGTGATTATCAGATTTGTCGGCGATATTGAAGGAGGCTGTCGAAAGTCTCCCCGAGAGGCGTTGCCCGTGCTCTTTCTGCCCTCTTTGTTTGCGGTGTAGCTATCGTACAAATATGAACGCAAGACTCCATTTTCGACGAGTGGGGTTCGCTGTGACGGCACGCCTTCGGCATCAAAGGGGCTCGTCTCTAAGCCGCCGCTCAGGAGTCCATCATCCACGATCGTGAAACCGTTCACAGCGATCTGTTCACCGATCTTTCCGGTAAGGAACGATCGATCTCGTTGTGCATCTTCAGCACTTACAGTTACAGCAGCGGCAATGACAGGTCCAACGGCAAGTGGGTCAAGCACGACTGGCATCTTACCCGATTGAATTGGCCGTGGATTCATGCTGCCCAGCGCCATTTCTCCGGCTGCAAGTCCGATCAACCCGATATCTAAATCGAAGCGCCGGGACGCGGCGTACTCGAAACCGTTCCCGCTGGCACCTCCCTCGTGTGCGATAACGTCTACGTCGAGTGCTACTTGCGTCCCACTGTCCGTCCCTACCACCCCGAGCGTATTCGCGATGGCTCCACTCCACAGTCCAACTGACGCGCCGGAATTGATGATATTGACGCGCTTATCAATGCGGGATGCATCGGCGACATCAATGGCAAGTTGCGCTAAGGTTGCGACGTCGAGAGACGCGATCGAATGATCCCAGGTGCCGGTTACGGTTGGGTAGTTCTCGGGGAGCGAAAGCGATTTGAAATCTTTGTCAGGACTCCCAGCGCGTGCTGCCGAGATCGCCTTTTCGACAGCGAATTCAACCCGTTCCAGAGACGCGTGCGCGTAGCCCATGCTGCCATCCTTAAAGACACGAATGCCGATGCCACGCTCGAAGCCGCTTTGACTCGACTTAATGTGTCCTTTTTCGAGTTCTGCGCTAATAGAGTTCGAATGGGTGGCGAACGCCTCTGCTTGATATATTGACTTGTCTATGAGCGCTAATGCCCGCATACACACATCGAGTAGTGCGGTCTCTCGCTCAGCGGGAGTAGTCACCTACATCCCCCCGACGACGACATCGCTAACTCGCATGTAGGCCCCACCCGTGGTGTTCGGAGTCATCTGTCCGCCTTTGCCGCATGTTCCTGGATCGAACGCCAAAGTCTGTCCAACGGCGCTGATGTTGTGGAGTACCTCGAGAGTCATCGCACTCAGCGCTGCGTCTCTCAAATGATTGCACAGTTCACCACGTTCGACTACGTACGCTTCTCTGCTTTTGAACGTCAGCATCCCTGTTGTGGGGGTTGTATAGCCATATTGCCAACCGACAAAGTATATGCCACTAAACCCTTCGAGCAGCTCCTCGAAGGTATAGTCCCCAGGTTCAAAGAACGTGTTGCTCATCCGCACAATAGGCGGAGTGTCGTATCGCTGGGCCCTGGCGCTTCCGTTCGATCCCAAGCCAAGGCGCGATCCGGTTTCGACATCAGTAAGGTACGTCTGCAGGATCCCATGCTCCATGAGTACCTTCCGGCGCGTCTGTATACCCTCATCATCGTAGGCCATGTAGCCATAGCTTTGCAAACTTGGATCATCAACAATTGTTACTGCATCAGAGCCAATCTTCTGTGTAAGCTTCCCCTCCAGGATGGACGTGCCAGAAATGATTGCGTCAGCTTCGGACGCGTGACCGAACGCCTCGTGCGCAAAAACGCCGGAAAGTGATGGATCGAGCAAAGCTTCAAACTGTCCAGATGGTGCTGGTTTTGCATCGAGCAGCGAAACTGCTTGCGATGCAGCAATTCGACCGATGTTCGCGCCGTCCAAAAACAGCTCAAATCCCTTCGAGTCGCCTTTCGCCTTGTAGCCAGATTGCCTCAGAGCGCCTTCTTTGGCAAAGATTATAGCGCGCGCAATCGATCGCACGACGGTCTCGTCAATGTAAGTCCCCTCAGAATTTGCGATTATCTTATGCAGCACGACGTCATTGTACCCAATCTCTGTGCTGCTGATGCGCTCCTCTGTCTCTTTAGCTTCTTGCTCTTGACACAGAACGTAGTTGAGCTTATCAGCGATCGAGACTTTGGTCGGAAGCCGTAGTACGGTCGCTTTGACGGTATCTTCAAACACCGGTACGTCGATCGAAAACTTTTCAGCACGCTCATACACGGCTTTAGCGAGACTAACGGCGCGTTCAGCGCAATCGGCCAGCCCTTGGCGGTCCACTGACGTGGTGTACGCGAACCCCCACGCGCCCTCCAAAAAAACCCTTATGCCAGCTCCGAGCTCATTTGAGCTGTTTATCTTCGTTATTCCGTCTTTCGTTGAGATGGATGTGCCTTCGGAGCTCTCAAGCCTGATATCAGTGAATTGGGCCCCGCGCTCGCGTGCCTTGCTGAGCGCATCTTCAATGTCTGCCCTATTTTCGCTTAATTCCTGCATTAGCCCGTATCTCCGTACGACTAACATTGGGCTTGCTTAAATGGTTTTTCCACGAGTGAGCGATGAGGATGATGAAGTAGCTCACTTTACGCAAATAGCGTCTGCTTGTCACAGTGGAGGCGTACTACTATAATGCCGCGACGATGGTCGCTGCGCAATCAGATCCACCAGCGCTTATTTTTGAATTTTGCGCAAAAGCAATGAGTTCTAACTTGTGAGGTTCACAGTTGCCGGACCTTTAATACTACTGTTGCATGTCTGGCAGAACCGCCCACGTTGTCTGCATGCCAGTCCTCAATTGTCAGCAAGCGCTGCGCAGATTCGCCGATTAGTGAAGTCAACGCAGACGCGTAATATATAAGGACTAACGTCTACCTGACTACTAGGAGACATTATGCTAGTCAAACGTCAAAAGAGGTGTTCACCTGATCGAAGAACAACAAAGTAAGGTGAGGTTGCCTAGAAAACATAACAACGAAATCTTTGGGACGGTAGAAAAGATGCTCGGCGGAAGCCGAATTACCGTTCGATCTCAAGATGGAAAAACCCGCATGGGGCGAATTCCGGGTAAAATGAAAAGACGAGTATGGCTCCGCGTGGGCGATGTTATCATTATCAAACCGTGGAGTATCCAAGATGAAAAGGCAGACGTTGTGTGGCGGTATCTTCCACCGCAAGCTGACTGGTTAAGAAGGAAAGGATACATTTAGGCCGCTAAACGCATTCTCATTGATTACTCTTTCTTTTCTGAGCTGTTTTTCTTTGAGGTTTTATCTGGAGCCATTAAGCTGATTTGGGAATGAAGACAAGATCCGAAGACTATGACGTCATAGTAATAGGGGCCGGTCCAGCAGGCTCTGTGGCTGCACGAAACGCAGCTGCCGACTGCGAAGTCCTCCTGATAGAGAAGCGCCAGGAGATCGGATCGCCTGTCAGGTGTGCTGAGGGCGTGCCCCTTATTGAAACGCCATTCGTTTTTCACACGTCATTCGAAAAATATGTAGAGCCTGACAAGAAGTGGATTGCAAGCGAAGTCAAAGGAGTCCGCGCCAACGCTCCTGATGGTTCGAAGGTGGAAGTATCGGGGGAGCTGCTTGGAATGGAAGGACCGCTTGGTCTCATCTTGGAGCGTAAGCTCTTCGATCGGCAGCTAGCAAAAGACGCCGCTCGTGCCGGGGCACAGGTTATGGTGCGCACCCGCGCAACAGGACTTATTTTGGAAGATGGCGCAGTAAGAGGCGTTAAACTCAACCACCTTGGGGAGAACTTTGAGGTTCGCGCCAAGGTAGTGATTGGCGCTGATGGAGTTGAATCGCAGGTGGGCCGGTGGGGCGGCATAAACACCACTCTCAAACTCAAGGACATTGAGAGCTGCGCCCAATATCATATGCAAAACGTCGAACTAAAGGAGAATACGCTCGACTTCTATTTTGGCTCACAGGCGCCTAGCGGCTACGCTTGGGCATTTCCCAAAGGAGACGGCGCAGGTAATATCGGGCTCGGGGTGCTAGGAAGCAAGTTGAGTGATAAGCGGCCATTGGATTACCTTAACAAGTTTGTTGCGCAGCACTTTCCTGACGGCAAACCAGTAGAACTCGTAATGGGGGGTTATCCCGTCAGCGACGCGCTTCCAACCATCGTGGGAGACGGGCTTATGCTCGTAGGTGACGCCGCGCGTCATACTGAGCCGATCACCGGTGGGGGAATCATGGCGGCGCTCCAAAGCGGGACGATCGCAGGTGGGGTCGCGAGCAAAGCCGTGCGCCAAAACGACGCTTCAACTAGAGTGCTATGTGAGTACGAAACTGAATGGAAACGTTCTTTTGGCAAAGCGCGGGAGCGTATGTACAAAGTCAAAGAGTTAGTTGTATCTCTTTCTGATTACGAAATAGACAAGCTCATTCGCGCATTTGCAGGAATCACAGCTGAAGAGTTGAACCTAAAAGGGGCCACGAGACGGCTGTTGAGATTGGATCCTAGGCTTCTGCTCAGAATACGTCAACTGCTGTAACCGTAAAAGGCTTTTTCGCGGCGTATCCGGGGCTAAAAAAAGTGAACGACGGGTTCGCGAGCAAGAGCAGATAAGAACCGTCGCAAATGATGAGAACTCAAAACCGACTGTTCGTGTCGACAGGACAGTAGAATAGCAAATCTGTAAAAGAACGGACTAACGGTTTTAGCTTTAGAGTCTCTTCACCTCTTCTGTTTTGGGCTTACGCCGAAACAGTCGTTCCCTCAATGATCGTTTCGACATCTCCTCCTCGAGCTCTGGCAGGGGCGCTTGCACCTCCTCAGCTTCCCCCTCGTCTTGCGTTTGCGAAGTTGAAGGTACCGCCTGCGGTAGCAAACGAGTAAGGGCCTCGCTTACATCTGCGAGTCGGTCAATAACCTTGCTGGACTCACTCCCGTAAAATCCCGCGATGGCCTCATACCGTTTTATCTCATCCTCTCGCGCAAGTTTGAAGCTCTCGTACTGCGCTGTTAGTCGCTCTATCATGTCCGTTTTCATGAAAAGGAGCTCCTCTTTATGGTGCAGCTCCCGTTCCCGCTTTTCCAGTTCTGCTTCCAAGCGAAACACCGTGTCACGAGGCACCATTAGTGGTTCGAGGTCTTCGTCGGCGCTTCGTTCGCTCGCACGCGTTTTGTTTAGATATGCGTCTAGTGCCGCCGCGACGACCTTACTCCGGCTACTGTTTTCGGATCTCGCCTGCTTATCAGCAGCGGTCAAGAGCTCGTCTGAAATGGCGATAGTAACCTTGTTTAACGGCATATAACTCTCCACCAATCTCAGCATAAGGATATATGTGGGTTTAGCTTTGATTGAGTCACACCACAGTATGAACGCTTCATACTTGAGTATATCGCAAGCTAACGCAATCTTCCACTCAATAGTTCCTACCATTTCCTATGCAACGTCAAGGTGCGGCTTCCTAAAAAAATTTGTTCTAGTGCCTCGATCACGAAAATAACGCAAAAAAAAAGCTGATTACTAAATCGAAAGCGATAACTAACCCTCTTGAGAAAACGGAGCACATGAAACATTTCGTTTCTGCCGCTCGCCGCGTAACGTAAAAACGGCAGTCGAAATGAAGCTAGAAACTATTTATAGCGGCTTCAATGTCGTCAGCTGAATTTGGCTCCGACGGCTGGGCACAAGAAGCGAGAATCATTCGCAAATACGGGCAGAATGTGCTGCAATTACCAAAATACATATTTTAGCGCTATAAAATACCCCTATTTCGAGTCCAGATTTCAAAAAGGAGGATAAAATAGAAACGAAATCGTTAAATATTATCAATGTGCGGTTAATGTGTCGATGCAGCGGGAGCCGGATCTCGCCTTAAGGCCCTACCTCAAAACGCGCTCTTTTCGTTTGGCGGGTCCGTGCTCCTCGTTGGTCGCCGAATTTCTTCGACTATCTTTCTTCTTTCAATCCAGTATACCTTTCGATTTGTGACAGCGTGTACTGTGTTACACGAGCCAATCACGGCTTCCGAGCAGTCGTGTCTAGAATTCAACACCGAAGCCTTCCAATATGACCGGGTTAACAATGGATTGCGCCTAGATTCAGACTGAAGGACTCATACGCAGCTTGATTTGCGTCGCGAACTAGGGTGCGAAACAAGAGTACATTCAATCATCTGAAGCAAGGGGCATTGACGGCGTTAGCTACCCTAATCGCGCTCTTAAGCACCCCCCGTAGGTTGAAAATAAAGAGATTATCGACCATAACTAAACTCAGTAAGCGCAAGGTTGTCAAAGAAGCGCTCAGCGATATAGGTCATACAAGCATGACCGTCACGGGAGTAAAGGTCGAGGTCGACAAAAAGGAGTCACCGAAATATATCGGATCGCGAATATCAAATCGATCTGCTTCCCAAAATCGAAATTCGCATCGTCGTTCGAGATGACGATGTTGGCGAGGTGGTAGAGACCGTGGCGACGGCGGCTCGAACCGGAGAGATCGGGACGGCAAAATATTCATACTATCTTTGGAATGGGTTGTAAGGATACATACCGGCGAAAAGGCGAAGACGCACTTTGAGAATTGTTTGACGTTGAAGCTATTACTAGAGCGGACCGCCAATATTGTACGCCGTTCGGGTGCGTGTAATTTGCTGGAGACGAAGCTGGGGCTCTGCGTTAGTCAAGCTAATCTTCGCTGCTAACGACGGTTCCAAAATCGTAAGAAGCCGCTTCGCGATTGAGCTGGTTCTTCAAAACTGTGCATGAAAAAAAGCTTGAAGTACAAACCGTCTACTTTTTTTCGCATGATCATTTTGAACCCGAGCTTTTCATACATAGCTAGGGCCGCTTCGTTGGTCTCCCACGTCGTTATGAGGGATGCTTCCATCCCGTTCCGGAAGAGCTTCGACATGGCGACTTGCACGAGTTTCATGCCAATACCGAGTCGCCGTGACTCAGGGAGCACCGCGAGCGTCTCTATGAGACCGAGCTGCGGACGTCTGTAGTGATATATAACAGCTACAACACCGACGATCTTTTCGCCATCGACCGCCGTGATCCAACCCCGCCGTCTGTCGTTAAAGATCCGCGTAATTTTGACGCGCAGATTCTCGCTTTCTGTGAGCGGCGGAATAAATTCGTGGTTGACGGTGTTGAGCAGGTTGAGAATGGCGCTAAAGTCGTTCCAGGTCGCCTCGCAAATCGTGAACGTCTCGAGCGGTTCCAGCAATCGCATTACCATCCATCAGCCTTTTTCAGTGCTCGTACGACTAACAAAGAAGGACGAGTGCGTTCAATACGACTCGTTCGGAGGCAGACTCTTCAAAGGGAACGCCAGCGTTGCGCGCTGTTTCACCTACGTCGATGCCCATCGCCTCCATCGACGGTCTCGCCTTGTACGGGTTGCGGCAGCGATTCCCGACACCTGCACATGCTTCACAAAGTGTGCATTTCCCCGCGGAAAACGCTGTGGCGTACTTGAAGCCCTTTTTAAACGCAGCGGCTTCGAGACGGTCGGCGATCGTTTCGAGCGTGTTCTTAGCGACCAAGTACGTCTGGTCCCACCCTTTGAGGTATGTCTCGTCCTTGTAGAGGGCGACAAGATCCTCTGCCGCGTGAATCCGCTTGAGCATCCAGTCAGGCACATCGTACGCGATCTGGACGAGCAGTGCCTTCCGAAATCGCGCGAGCACGTTCCTAAACTCTTCAAGGGGCATAACGTTAGGGGGGCACATTAGAGAGACGCCGTAATTCCTACACACAGGCACACTGCATTTGAGTTGGACCCGTTCGTCCACTACAACGTCCTTCGCGTCGAACACTCGAGCAGCGGTCGCGCCGAGTTCACGGGCCGTTTTCACAAACTCGCGAAATTGTGTATCGTTATCACAGACTGCTTCCATTGCTAACCGTTACGCAGATAGCGATCAAAACTATAAGAAAGTTGTCCGGGAGAGAATTCGAGTTCGTTAACCAAGCTTGCTCACCTGCCCTGTATTCTGTTTGCAGTTCCGAACAAACTATAAACGAATATGATTTCAAAGCCAACCCGTGCGTAGCTACATACTCACGTTCCTTCGCTAGCGGTTTAGAAACGCGGAAAGAGCCTTTTTACACCCATCGGCGATCTGCGGATCACCATAGATTCAGTTATACGCGAGTTCAAGTTCGACGGTTCGCGGGTTCTGCAGTTCCTTGAGTTTCTTCACTACGATGGCGCGCTCGTCCTGCAAGGCTTCTAAATCGGCAATGTGTGTTCCCTTTTGCACCTTCTCAAGATGCTCTCGATCAACCAAGCTCGCGACGCGTATTCTTTCATAGCGTCCTGAAGTCACCAGCTTCTGTGTCTCTCGCAAGAAGGTGAGCAGGTTGGTCGCGGCACCTAGTTTTGACAAAAAGGCGATAATCCTTGGGAGCTTGACGGCAAGTGACGCGCCAGGTTCTTCGAGAGAGATTTTTAGAGCGTCGCGGCTTTTGATGTCCCCAAGCGACTCAAGCCAGACGATGTTTGACTCTATAACCTGTCTGAATCTCGTCGGATCTCCCACGTAGTGCGGGAGTTTGCTATCCGAGTATTTTGCGTATTCGAGAAATCGAGCGAGGGGGAGCGAAGCGAGACCCTCGCTTTGCACAAAAGAGAGCAGTCTCTCAGCGTTTTTATGGCTTGGCGGCTGTGGGATTCTCAGCTCAGGGTGGTAGCTCGCGTCAAGACTTATTCTGAGAACGTCTAGCAGTAGGGCCTCCTTGAAGAAAGTCTCTAAGAATGTGCCGACGCCGTCGTTGTAAGTAGCAATTTTTTCTTTCAAAGAGGCGAGCTCATCAAACGATTTAACGTCAATTTCTTGCAAAGATTCGTAGTACGCGGTCTTCTCTTTGATTTCCGCTTCTAGACCTTCACAGCGAGCGTGCAATCCGGCGTAGCTTTTCTTGTATTCGTCAAAAAGCCTGCGCTGCTCTGTCAAAAGTCCCAAAACAGTAAGCCGGTCAAGCTCCTTAGTTGCGGCTTCGAACCGGCGCTTCTTGAGCACGGTGAGGGCCTTGTCAAACCGCTCTGTGTAGTCGAGTGAGTTGTCGGCGTGCGCTTTTTCGACGCGTCGCGCGATTCTCTCAAGGCGTTTTTTTAGGTCAAGATATATTCGAAAAGTGTCAGGTGTATCCTCAAAATCGCGTATGAGATCCCGTAGTTCGTGATTGAAACGCTCAACGAGTTCAAGTCGCTCGCGCCCGGCCTCACGTATTCGGTCGTTGATCGCGCCGATTTCCGCAAGAAGGTCAAGGGGTTCCAATTAAAGCCCATCTGGCAGTTAAGTTTCGCAAAATGCTTTTACTTCAACTTCCTGCTCGAGGGCAAGCTCTTGGCGTAGTTCCTCGAGCGACGCCACACGTTCGGCAAAGGCGTTATGACGGTGAATACTTTCTTCGTTGAGCTGCTTTATAGTGATGATCGAGTCGTCGGGCAAGTAAGGAAACGCATCCACTACCTTGTGGGCCATGACTCGAACACAGTCCTCGACGAACTTAGGGTTCTTGTGAGCTGTTTCAACGACGACGGCTTCGTCGGTACGCTTGAGCAGTTCGTAGATTTTGGAGCTCATCGATTCTTCCACGATTTCTATGATCGTATCGAGTGGCACCTCGTAACCCATGCCGACCTCGATTGAGATTGTCCCCCTCCCTCGCTGGTTGTGGGTTGCTATCGGAATATCCCGAAGAAACGCCTCGATGTCAGCAGGGGCGACGTTGAGCTCCCTTAGACGCATCTCGGCCGACTCTTTTATGTGCTCCTGGGCACAGGGACATGCGGTCATTCCGACGACCTCGGCCCCGATCATCCGTCGCGTCTTGTGTCGCTTGTCAGCGGTGCGATACGTCGTCGTCTCGGCGAAGATCTTGGTAATCTCTTGGGTAACGATCCCAGTGCTCGGGGTTTCCCGTTTGACCATGTATTCGCTGCGCATGCGCACTTCAGCGCGTGACGCATACTCGTGTCGATCGAGTAGCTTCTCTGCTACATCCCCGCAAAACTGCTCTATTTCGTAAACAGGGGCGTTTAGTGCGTCTTCCAACGCCTCGTCCATGACCTCAAAGTTTCTGCTTAAGTTGGCGCCTTTACGATCCGACGGCAGATCAACGAACAAATCGAATTCAGAGACTAAGATGATGGGACGCTTGTCACGTCGCGTAACCTTTATCAATTTCTTGACGTTCGTCACGCCGACGCGTGTAAGGTTTATAGAGAATTCCGGTCGATTTGCCTGTACGTCTACTTGTGCGTCCATTATGCCCCCATATCTTTACTACGAAATAATATTTGTAACCATCCTTTAAATAGAGACTGTCGATCAAACGCGCGCGCCATGCTCTTTTTCTTTGACACCAGATCTATAAACTGCTTTTCGTAATCCCAAGTTTAATCATCGGCTTGATGAGCTTCAGCAAGCGAGGTGCCTTTGTGCTAAAGAGCAACTTGCGAATGACGATTGAAGGATGATCCGTGTCACCATACCTCGAAACGATATCCAACATTTTTTCATCATCTAGAGCCCCGATGACGTAGTTTAGATCATCATCGCTGAGATTGTTCAGCCCCTTACGGATACGCAACCCGGTAAAGAGCTCGCGCCCGACTTCGGACCGCCACTGCGTGTCGTACGCCATGAGAGCGTCCTTTGAAGCGTCGCTCTGCGCCACGGCTTCCCCGGCTACGGTGCCCGCGATTTTGGCGCACAGCGTGCCAGGGTAGATCCCGCCTCCGCTCGTCGGCTTGACTTGGCCTGCGGCATCTCCGACGACTAATATGCCGTCTGTGACCGTACACGAAGGTGGCCCGATCGGTATGGCCCCCGCCGAGAACCGCACCAACGAGGCGGCAGAGCGTGGCGAGACGCGTTCTATGAGCGGATTAAGTAGGTCGATTGACCGTTCTGATGAGCAGAGACCGATCCTGACCGTGCCCCATTGCGTGGGGATCGCCCAAGCAAAGAAGCCAGGGGCTACCTTATGTCCCAAGTAGAGCTCAACGAAATTTGAGTCGACGACGTCGGTATAGACCTCAGCTTGTGCGCATGTGAGCACAGTTTGCACGCGCTCCAATCCTGCAAGTCTCCCCACGGCGCTTTGCAAGCCATCGGCTCCAATGAGGACGCTTGTCTCTATTTCAATCGGCTCCCCGCGGCAAACCGCGGTGACGATGACGTGGTCTCTCTCCCATCGAACACTTTTGAATCGCGTTTTGACAAGCGAGGCAACCCCTGATCTGATTGCCTCTAAAGCCATTGCTCGATCAAGCTCTCCCCTGTCGACGACGTAGGCCATCGTTCGCTTGCCATCGACCTTCAAAACACGGCGGTCTGGTGCGTGGATATGCGCGCCGCGGATGGCGTGCTTGCTGAGCGTCTCGGGTACCTCGCACCCCTCGTATGCATGGGTGCTGATGAGACCGGCGCACTGCACAGGTTGGCCGATGGTCGCGTGCTCTTCGATCATAAGCACGCGCGCGCCCGTTTTTGCGGCGTACTTTGCGGCCATTGAACCTGCGGGCCCTGCACCGACGACTACGACATCGTACTCCATGTTCGTAAGCGCTTACGAGTTTACTGTTTATATACTAAACCAGTCTTACGCTCTCGTGTCAGAGCTCACGAGTGAGCCCGCCGCATGAAGGAATGACGCATGGAGCATAAACAATGCCTCATTGTTCGATCAGACTTGAAGCTGACTGCGGGAAAAGCTGCGGTTCAGCTCGCGCACGCCGCAGTCTCTGCTTACGAGCGATCAGAGCACACAACAAAGAGCCGATGGTTCAAAGAGGGGCAAAAAAAGGTCGCACTCAAGGTTCCGACGCTCAGGGATCTCTATGAACTCAAGTCGATAGCCGAGGCACGCGGTCTGGTTACCGCACTCGTCGTCGATGCCGGGCTTACCGAAGTTCCGCCTGGAACGGTGACTGCTCTCGGAATTGGGCCTGCGAAAGAGGACGAGCTCGACAGAGTGACGAGCGACCTCAAGCTGCTGTAGTGGCACGACGATGACAGGTCCAATAACGGTGCCAGACACCGACGCAATTGTCGGAATGACCCTGTATCTAACAGCTTCGTGCGGTATCGGTGGACGGATGCGACAGCTCGTTGAGGACTTTGTGGTGGACGAGGTCTATGCTGAGCACTCTGCTTTAGAGGGGCGTTATCAGCTGGTCAAAGTCACAAAGACCGACACAGAGACACATCACTTGGTGCGCGACCTGTCACGGCGGTTGAGGATTAGCCAAAAGCGGGTCAGCTGGGCAGGAACCAAGGACAAGCGTGCAATTACGACGCAGCGCATGAGCCTCGATTCAACTTACCTTGAAGCACCACTAACCGTAGGAAACGCTATCGTGGAGCCCATCGGAAGATCCAACACAAAGATCTCGCTAGGCGATCTTGACGGTAACGATTTTTTTATTACGATCAGAGCGATTGAGGGCACGCAAGACGATGTCGCACGTGCCGTTGGAAGCATCATAGACGAGATGCGCAACACGCGCGGAGCTCCGAACTTCTTTGGGATTCAGCGTTTTGGATCAATCCGCCCTGTAAATCACTTGGTGGGACGAGCACTCGTCGAAGGTGACGTGGAGCGTGCAGTCATGACGTACATCGGAAAGCCGTTCCCTGATGAGCCTGAGGATGTCAAAGAAGCCCGAAAACGCATTTCAGACACATATGACTTTAAAGAAGCGCTCCAGCTTATGCCCGTTCGCCTACGCTACGAGCGCGCGATGCTTAACCATCTTGCGAAGCAGCCCAATGACTTCGATGGCGCCCTTAGTACTCTCTCTATGAACCTGCAGAAGCTTTTTGTACATTCGTTTCAGTCATATCTCTTCAACAAGATGGTGAGCAGCCGCATCGAGAACGGGTTTCCGCTTACGATAGGATTTGATGGTGATCGCGTGTGGGCACCTGAAAAGGGACGCTTGCGAACGGTCGTGCTAAAGAACATTCAAGAGGTGAACCAGAGCCTCGCAGCAGGGCTTGCCGCAGTCCAAATGCCAGTTCCTGGGTACGCTACCGAGCTGTCAGATGGCGTCATTGGTCAGGTCGAGCGAGATGTCCTAACGTCTGAGGGCGTTGACCTGGACGCCTTTAAAATCGACAGCTGTCCGCGACTGGCATCAAAAGGCGTTATGCGCAACATTCTCTTGCCGTCAGATATTAAGGTTAGCGTGGTGCCCGACGAGCTTACTAAAGATCGAGTGAAAGTCGAGCTGCGCTTCTTCCTACCTAAAGGAGGTTACGCAACGACAGTTCTGCGTGAAATCATGAAAACGAGGTTGCTTTAGTGCGAGTAAAAACAGCCCTATTGGTAATGCTCATATGTGCGACGATCGCAGCGAGCGCGCTGCCGGGGTGTGTTACGATGCAAACTAGCACGCCAAACAACACGAGTGGAATATCGACTGCAGTGTCAGGTCGCGCGGTAACGAACAACAGCGCGTACAACAATTCGTCGACAGCACCCACCCGCTACGTGGTGACTGTCGGAAGCACGACGGTGTACGCTGAGGCAGCAAACACGCCTGCAGAGCGCGAAACGGGCCTCATGAATCGGACTTCTCTGAACGGAAATGCTGGCATGCTGTTTATCTTCCCAACAGAGCAAAGAGAGAACTTTTGGATGAAGGACATGCGTTTCCCGCTCGATATCGTGTTTATCACGGCAGACCTGCATGTGTTAGAGATCTTCAGATCAGTACCACCGTGCACAAGCGATCCGTGCGTTTCGTACGCGCCGAGTGCGCCGATAAAGTATACCCTTGAAGTGAATGGGGGCTTTTCTGAGCTAAACGGTATCGCAAGCGGTGATGCGGTCCTTATAACCCCCTTGAGCTAAGGTGCCGCCGATTTGTACGGTTGTCGGGAGAGGGGCACTCGCGGCGAATCGGACAAGCGAAGCACTCAGGGGCGGTAGCGTGACAAAACTCAAAGCCGTGCTGGATGAGAAGCAGGTGACTTCTGCCAGGGTGAAAAAGCTCTTTTTCAAGCGCTTCTTTGGCGATATCCTTTGACCTGTCGCTTCCACGAATCTCCTCTACATCTATGGCAAGGCCACGCCGCAATGCGCCGCGCTCGATGAACCCGAGTCTGCGGGCAACCCGTTCGATGTGCGTATCTATGGGGACAACGTCGTGTCCAGCCGCGTAGAGCAGGACGCAATCAGCGGTTTTTGGACCGATCCCAGGCAGAGAGACGAGCAGCTCGCGCGCGAGATCTGGCGCATCGTATACCCACGACATATCGCCGTTCCACCGGCGCATAAGCTCTCGCGCGACGGAAACGAGGTAACCTGCCTTGCGGTGAGGGCCACACCGGTACAGGGCGGGCACGATGTCGTGTGGATTTGCCACACTCAGGGTCTCGGGGGTGATCGTTCCGAACCGCCTGACAAGCTCATAGAAAGCCGCCCGAGCGCGCTCGGCGGTCTTGTTCTGGGTAAGCACGGTAAGCGTGAGGCATCTGAAGGGATCCTGCCCGCTCATGAAATATAAGCCCGCAAAATAGTCTCTCAGCGTGCGTATGCAGGGATCACGGCTTTTCAGTTTGAGAAGCGGTGTCCACTGCATCTCGCTAGGCTGCACGTCCTCCATATCGAGGTCTGAAATCAGAGGGCCTTGAAAGGTGTGGGGGTGGATTCGCTGTGTGATACCATCAACGACTCTGAGATAGCCGTCTGAGTTGCAGACCCACTCGAGAGCGGGAATCTGAATTGTCATGGTGCGTCCAAGGTCGATTGGCGGCATTATCGTAAATCGCGCGCCGGGACACCTCGCTTGCCGCCCTGGTTAATGGTTTGCACAGGCCTATTTATGAAAATACATGGGTATATATCATCCGCGCAAACATCTTGTACTGAGATCGACACTTACTGAAGACTTGCACATGATTTCACAGAAGATACTCACAACGTTGGTGACACGCCCAGTAAGGACAGATGGCGCATCTTCTCGCATCGGACGCATCAAGACGCGACCGGAGGGCCAATGGCACTAGCGCGTGACCCTGCGTGGCGCATATTCGCTTATGAGTTCAACAAGTCCACGCTTCAGCTTAAGGAAGAGGGTGACCGTGGTCCCACCTATGTCATATCTCCCACTGGCGCCAAGATCAACCGCATGTTTGTGGTCGGCGTGCTTACTGAAGTGGAAAACGTTCGCGCGAAAGAGGACCTCTGGCGCGCACGCGTAGCTGATCCGACCGGGAGCTTCACGGTCTATGCGGGAAAATACCAGTCCGAAGGGGCCTCATTTTTTGCTAACGCTGAAGTGCCTCAGTTTGTCGCAGTTCTCGGACGAGCACGCCTCTATGCGCGCGAGGACACTTCATACACGTCTATCTGGTCAAATGAAATCAGCGCCACAACCGAGACCATCCGAAATAACTGGGTCATGACTGTCGCAGAACGCACACTTGACAGGCTGGAGGCGCTTAAGATCGCGTTGAATGAAGGATTGGAGGGCGATGCGCTTCGCACCAAGCTCCTCAATAGCGACGTTAACGCTTCGCTCACAGACGGGATCATTCGTGCAGCGTCCTCATATGACGGATCAGATGTCATAGCTGATTTGGCTCCGGTCATCGCTTCAGCCATCGATGCTGTTGTCGAACCCCGCGGTTTCACATCGGCAAACGAGGAGCCGCAGCTCGCGCGCAATATGACTGAGGATTCGACGGTTCAAGCAAACGAGCGTGAGCACGGACAAACGGGTGAGGTGGCCCAGGTGCAGGGGGTCTCGGCTGCAACGGACGCGCTTGCGCGAAATAAGGAACGCGTGCTCCTTACCATGAACGAGCTCGACGGCGGTTCGGGCGTTCCGTACGACCGCCTCATAGAGACGTTGGAAGCACACGGTTTAGAAGAAGAAGACGTTGAAGAGGCGGTGCAGGAGCTGATGGATGAAGGAAAGTGCTACGAACCTAAACTTGGCATCCTTAAGTTGATTTAACCGTCAGCGCACGAGCACTCCGTTATGTCGCCGCTTTGCCGGGCGTTTTTTAGATAAACATGTGACCTGCTCAGCGTAGCTTGGGATCCCGTTTCTAAGCGCAAACCATACAAAAACTCTATGCGACGCACAAGCCGGCGAGCGTTGCTCGTGGTTGTCGTTTGGCGCTCAGAAGCGCTGCCACTTGTCAGTGGGGCGCCTTTCAGGGATGTGCTCAGGGACTTTTTTTGCACCCTTAGCGCACTCCTCGCTTACGTATAACCCACAGTAACACGCGCCGAACTCGGCAACGTCTGGGTCACAGTACAGGCACGGGCAGATAATGTCCTTATCCCATTCCTTATCGTTTGCCGCCATACGACACGGACAGTTATGGTATCCATAGCGCTCTTTATTCGTAAGTATCCCATCAACTAAAGCGTTTACAATATCTTTGTCGGGGTTCAAGTAACGTCCTATGCGCGGCGCTGCCTTCGTTATCGCTGCGAGGTATTGTTCGCGATCCATGCACGTCATTATAACCTCACTCATTCTTTAATCTTGCTTTGGAGCGATTGCGACGACGACTCCGGACAATGCCTGACAAAGCTAATTAAGAATCACGTGATAGCTGCAGGTCGAAGCAGCGCATCGTCTGCGGACACTGCGTCTCAAATCTCGCCGATCTACACAAACTTCCTAAACATCATTGCGTGGAGCTGACCGACGCCGAGATGCTTGGATAAAAGCGCAATATCATCGCGGGTAACAGCGAATGCCTTAGCGGGCGGCAACGCCTTTGCGCCACGTGCGTAGATCGTGCCCCCCCTCTTGTTAGCACCGAGGTATCCTTGAGGTGTGCCGCCGACGACAAGAATACCTGACCTCATGTCTATTCCAGCAAACGCCTCTGCATTTCCGCGTATGACCACCGTGCCCCCATTTAGAAGAGCGCCTGAGTTCATGCCAGCATTGCCTGTTACGGTGACCGTCCCACGCTTCATGAGAATACCTGTGCTGAGGTCAACATCTCCGGCAATGTAGATACGCGCATTGCACGTACAGCGTGCGCCAACGGTATCGCGTATGATCGCGTCAGATAGTTGGAGTTGTGTGTTTAAAAGAACGTTAGGGGGGATAAGCGCGTCGTCCCCGAGACCGTTGCAAACGACATCGGTGATCGATCGATATTTCCGATAACCCGTTCGATCGGACACGACTTCAACGACGTTGCCGATCGGCGGCTTTACGACCCCTGCCACGTACACTGCTCCAGAGACCATACTGATTCCCATACGTGTGTCAACGTCGCCGTCAACAATTATGCTTCCTACGGCGATGTTGCCCCCACTACCTGAAAAGAAACGTAAATCAACGCCGAAACTGGAACAAAGCCGGTGACCAACGTCTCCGCAAATATAGACGTCTTCTCTTCGTTTTAACGCATCAACGATGTCGCGATAGGTGTACGTGCTCCCTTCCTGATGTGGAACCGGTGCGTCTGGCTCTAGCTTCGCACCCCGGTGCTGCCAGTAAAAGTTGAACGTAAAATCCGCAATACAATCAACGGGTGCGCTTAACTCGAGCTGCATTGCCAACCCTCACGACGCTTTGCACAAAACTATCGAAAAGGCTTCCGTTCGACGGTCAACGAATCGCTGCCGCGAAGCACGACGGATCCTTTTGCAGCAACAATTTCCAGTCCGTTCAGTCCTACAGGGCCACAAAGGACGTCCTGCTCTGGATGCGTTCCTCTCTCGATATCGCAGCGCAAGACGGTGCGCTTTCCCACAGAAGCGACGACTCTCAGCCGTGATGACGCGGGATGATCTTTCGGTAGCACGATGAGGGGTGAACCAGCGTCGCGGATAAGCGAGAGCGTGCAAACAATTGCTTTGGTGGTGGTGCGATCGTTGCCAAAACCCGAAGCGACAAGAAGATCTTCTGCACTTACCGCCATGACGATCTCATCATCTACCGTCTCTATGAAGATTTGCCGAGCGCATCCTGACTTAACTATACCGATCACGCCATCGGCACTGCATACGAACAAGATCTCGTGGGCGTCGAGCAGCACGTGCTGTTCCATGCTACGCACTCTTGATGATCCAAATTCCTCGATGAAAAAAA
>JBAXDW010000006.1:0-19069 GCA_037140755.1 Methanobacteriota archaeon | reverse complement strand
AAATCCTCGAAGCCTTTCACTATCATACATACCAACATCAATCAATCGTGCACATCTCCGATTCACGTCTTCACTGTATGTCTTGAGAGACCGCGCAAGGTCCACCGCGCGCTTCGGCCCGTACTTCAGCAGGTGCACATAGAGCTGTGCGTCCTTCTCGCTAAGTCCGAACTCGTTGAGCCTTTTAATGATCAGTTCTATATCGTTAACCCGAGACGCGTCACGCGCGCTAGGAACGGGTAACACGCTAAACATCATCTTCAACCCGCCATGCCGGTCGCGCCGATCTTTCGTCGTGCTGTTCTGCTGGAGCGCTGCCCGGCGCACGCTCTGTGTACCCCGCACCGATGTGGCTCGCAGCTGGGTGGGGCGCGTAGTTTACCGCGTTCGTGAGGCGTTCTGCGCAGCGTGTGCAGCTAGAATCGCGTGCAGCGCAGAGGCAGCCAAAGTGAACACCATAATAACACCATATCTCATTCGTTGCCATGATCGTTAACCCTCGATGCAAAGAGGACCAAAGAATAGTATAAGGTCGCGTGAGCACATTTGTGTGTCACACCTATGCATCGTGCCTGTGCGACGCTCACGACGAGGAGTCGTTTAGATACTGGCGTGCGAAAAAGGATCTGGGATAGCGCACGACAGGTTGATACGTCTTCCCGCCCTGCCTAGGTGTGTTGCGCGAGCTGTGCCACCGCAAATGCCGGGAATACGTTCGAAAGCTCTCTTCCGTATTGTCGCGAGAGCAAGCGACAATCAAGCCCGGCCTCGAGAGCAGCCTCAGCTATGAGAAACTCTCCGAGCCCTGCGCCGACGACAGTCCGCAACTCAAGTTCACGTGCCTGAAATGCCAACGCTTCGGCAAGCTCATTGATTTGGGCGCGAGCTACCTGTCGTGCGACCTCGCGCGCGTTCTCTCTGCCGAGCTCGTCCACATCACAAAGCAGCACTCGAGCGATTCTTCGATAGCATGCCTCAAGATCGCGTGATCGAGAATCTGGCGTAGCGCACATATAGCCCCCCTCGTCTATGTTGCCTAGCATGCGATGCACGTCTGCTGTGATCGCGAATAGTTCCGAAGAGAGCTGATACGTCTTCCCTTTGAGGCTTACGCTGCGCAATAGGGTCGCGACGTTGGTCCTTAACACTCCCATGTAGATGAGTTCGTGCTCTCGCAGCCGTTCAAAGTCCGTCATAAGGGCGATCGGCTTGCCGTTCTTTATGGGAATGACGTCGCACGTCGTGCTCCCAACGTCTACGAATATGCAGTCTTTGACGCTCTTCGCAAGAAATGCGGTCGAGGCCGTCCAGTTAGATGCCGCATACAAGTTGGCATCTTTTTCGGCGATGCTCCGGGTAAACTGTCCGCGAATATTCAGATAGTGCGGCTTCGCAAAAACTGAGTTAATAGCAGAAGCTATCGCGCAAATACCCTCTTTCTTGCTCGCAAACGTGTCAGCGAGTTCGCCGGTTATTACGACTCCTACGCGCTCTGGTCGAAACTCACGCTTGACGCGTTGTAGCACGCCCGCAAGGTCGTTTTTTCTCCATAGGGGCAGGTAGAAGCTTCTCGCGATCCCGCTCGCAGAAGCTACTTTCGTGTTTGCTCCACCAACGTCTATACCAATTGTCTCGCAGCGGTCCATAGGGGGGTCAACGTGGGTTATTACCGTCGCGCTCGGTGCAGACGAAGGTATGTATGCCGCGCGGTTTCGGAAGCGTCGGCAGTTTTTGTCCTAATCGCGCTTTGAGAATCAGATCAGCCACGTTACAAATCACCTTATCGACGCTGATTATCGCTGTCGTTGGGCGCGGATTTACATCGACGACGTTTACGATGCCGTTAGGCTCAAGTACGATGTCGACGCCGACATACCCCTCACATCCCAGCAGCTGTGCGGCTTTTACGGCCTGAGTGATTACCTGGTTCGCGTTTGGAATGGAATACGGGGTCGTGTTGCCGAGGTAATGGATCGTCTCATCGATACGAAGGTGCTGTTTGTTAATCGACAGGGGGAGAACGGTTCCTCCGATGACGATGCTCACGCTTATGTGATCTCCTGTGACGAACTTGGAGACAAACGTGTCATCATCTATGCCATCTTCCTTGAGCGTCTCCACGATATGAATTCCATCTGCCCCGCAGCCATCGCGTGGTTTTAAGACGTACGGGCCTGTTGCTGGGTTAATTTCAGGAACAGTCACCGACCCTTCCGAAAGTACGAGAGACGCTGTTAGCTTGTCCGTCGCTCTCCTCACTGCTACTGGAGGGCACCCGAGGTTCATTGTGTGTGTTTCCACGAGCATCGTCAAATCGTGCAGGAGGTTGTCAGGAGCTATGACGAGCCCCGCGTCACACGTTTGTGCCAGTCGCTCGACGTGCCTGTAAAAAGCGTCGGCTTCACGTGTGCGAGGATGCGGTATGTGCACGGCGTGCCCACAGTTTTGAAAGCCCCCCTTCAGCGTGCGCAACATAGCTAGACCTTCTTCGGCGAGGCTGGGCATCATCACGCTCGCGTATTCGGCTAAAAGTATATCCATCAGGCTCTCCTCACCGCTATTGTGGTGTGCGGGCTTTTAGGGTCGAATGAATCGTCGAAACGAGCTTGCGAAATGTCGCTTGTTCGGCTATAGCGTCGACCTGTACGTTACTTTCGTAAAGCGCTTCGGCGGTTGGTTCTCCAATTGCGCCTACGATTATTGACGCAAGCCGCGCTCTGAGTCGTTCTCTTATCTCCATTCGATCGGCACAGTCTAAGAACGCGCGTACAGTCATGGCGCTCGTGAAGAGAACGCCGGCAACGTCGCCTTCTGTCACCTCATGTATGAAGTCCCTCTGTGGCTCCCCGCAGCGCTTCTTGAGCGTGTACAGCACGAGCTCACGGACTATCGCGCCGTTATTCTTAAGCCCTTCCAACAGTTCAGGGCTCCCAGAAGCGCTACGTAAGACCCAAATGCTTTTGCCCGCCACACGATTGAGCATTTTAACGATGCCACGTGAGCTGTACTCTGGCGGCACGAGATCAACACGGAGGTGCTCTTTAAGCAATGCGGTTCTCGTTTGAGGCCCTATGGCGACGACGCGCGTCGAAGCCGGTATGTTCGCTGCGTTGAGTCCGAGCTTTGTGCAGCTGCGTGCACCGTTAGCGCTCGTAAGTATCACGTAGTCGACTTTGCCTACCTTGAGTTCGTCTAAGAAGTCAGGCCAAAGCGGGTCTCGTAGCGAAACGATGTCGATCATTGCGATCCCCAAAGCTTGGTAGCCGAAGGCTTCGACGATCTTCTTTGAATCCTCAAGTTGGTTCGTAGGTCTAATGATTGCCAGCGTTTGCATTTCTAGGCTCCAGTGTGTCTCGCAATTTCACCACGTCACCGACGATCAGCACTGCCGGGGCCGTGACGTCCGCTGCTTCCGCCTTGCGCGCTATGTCGTCTAGGGTGCCGACGACGACAGTTTGGTCGCGCGTTGTTCCATGTGCTATGATCGCTGCCGGCGTTCTTGCGGACTTTCCAAACGCGATGAGATTCGAAACGTTTTCCGCTAAGGTGCTCACCCCCATCAGTATAACAAGTGTGCCGTCAAGCCGTGCAAGGACGTCCCACTGTAGCTCGTTGCCCGCTGCCTCGTGACCCGTGATGATGGTCAAGGTCGATGCGTAGTTACGGTGCGTGACCGGGATGCCTGCGTACGCCGGAACCGCCACTGCCGATGAGATGCCCGGCACCACCTCCACCTCGACGCCGTGGGCGATCAACTCCTCGGCCTCCTCGCCGCCACGGCCGAAAACGTACGGATCTCCCCCCTTGAGCCGCACAACCGTTTTGCCAGATCGCGCATATTTTACGAGCAGCTCATTTATTTTGAACTGGGGCACCTTGTGGTGGGCCTGATCCTTGCCGACGTCCATGAGCTCCGCCTTTTGGGGAACCAGCGCGATAACGCGCTCATCAACGAGCTTGTCGTAAAGCACCATGTCAGCATCTTTTATGACGCGTTCGGCTTTTCGGGTCAATAGGTCAGGATCACCCGGCCCTGCTCCTACTAAGAATACCTTTCCTTTAGACCTGTTTTTCGGGTTCATGTGTCAGTCAGGCGCCGGAACCGATTGCGATAGCTTCGGCAATCAAAGCGTCACCCCCATCTTCTTTTACTCGTTGTGCAAACGCTCGTGAGGCACTTTCGTAACTATCAACAAGTACACCGTCGGTGAGATGCACCACACGTCGCCCGTCAAGCGAGAGCACCTCGGTAACTACAGTTACCGATTCACCTTCGACTTGCGCAAAGATGCCAAGAGGGACTAAGCACCCACCCCCTAAAGCTTCCATTATAATGCGTTCAACCATGCCTTCTATAAAGGTGCGCTCGTCGTTGAGTTTTGCGACGGCATCGAACTCGTCGATTCCCTGATTCGCCATCACGGCTATTATTCCTTGGTTTGGTGAAGGAATGAACGGTAGTCGCTTCTTGTTAATCCGGATGCCGAGGCGCTCAAGTCCCGCCTCGGCGAGTATCACCGCGTCGAACTCGCCCGCCCTCAATTTTCTCATCCGCGTGTCGACGTTGCCCCGAATCTGTTTGCGATCGTAGAGTGGGTAGTATCGCGACAGTTGCGCCTGTCGTCGCAAGCTCGAGGTGCCTATTATAGCCCCGTTACGCAACGGACGCTCGAAGATTAAAACGTCGTACGGCGCTGCGCGAGGCAACACAGCACAAATACTGATCTCTTTTGGTCTTTTTGTGGGCACGTCCTTCATGCTGTGTACGGCGATATCGATGTCGCCTGCGAGCATGCGGTCGTCGATCTCGCGCACAAAGGCGCCAATACCTGCCTCTCGGAAGGGCTTATCGGTGAAACTGTCGCCGCTCGTTTTAACGATGACGAGCTCGCTTTCCACGCCGTTTTTTGCGAGCAAGCTCTTGACCGTCTCGGCTTGAATCAATGCGAGTTTGCTGCCTCGAGTGCCAATACGCAGTATGTTATCACGCTCTATCTGTGGTTCGCTGTCGTCATTGAGTAGGATTAGTAGCCGGGGGGGTCAACGTCAAGGTTATACAGCCGTTCGAACGCGTTTGCGTAAGCACGTATGGTGTACTCCAGATCTTCGTTTGAGTGGGCAAGAGAGATGAAGTTGGTCTCGTATTGCGAAGGAGCCAAGAAGATACCCTCCTCGCGCATGAAAGCAGCAAGTTGTTTGTACGCATCAACGTTGCAGGTGAGTGCGTCTTGATAGTTTCTGACCGATTTTTCAGTAAAAAAGACCTGGAACATCGTGCCTATTCCTTGCACCGTATACCTAATATCGAGTTCTTCGAGGAGGTCGACGAGCATGCGTCTGAGGAGGTCACCCAGGCCATTGACGCGTCGGTAGCCTTCTTCGTTGAGCACGTTAAGCGTCGCAAGTCCCGCGGCGAGTGAAACGGGATGTCCGCTGAACGTCCCTGCGTTAAAAACGCCTCCTGAGGGGGCAATGTTTTCCATAATCTCATTTTTGCCTCCGAACACCCCGATCGGAAATCCGCCGCCGACAATTTTCCCTAAGGTGGTGAGATCAGGAGTGACGCCGTAAAGACACTGCGCGCCTCCGATGCATAGTCGGAATCCGGTTATTACCTCATCAAATATTAAGAGCGTCTCGTTCTCTTCGGTTACTTTTCTGACGTCAGCTAGGTAGGTCTCCTCTGGCAGCACGGGTCCGATGTTTCCCATCACCGGTTCTATGATAAGGCACGCCGCGTCAAACTTTTCTAAGGTGTATGACAAAGCCTCGATGTCGTTATATGGGACTTGAACGGTGTTTTTTACCGCGTCGGCCGGCACTCCGAGAGAGCTTGCGGTGGAGATCCCTGCCGATCCAGGCTTGACGAGTACCGCGTCGTGGGCGCCGTGGTAGCCCCCTTCGATTTTTACGATCGTATCCTTCCCCGTAAACCCGCGAGCGGCGCGAAGGGCGCTCATCGTAGCCTCGGTTCCCGTCGACACGAATCGAAGCATCTCTATTGAGGGGAAGTCTTCTTGAATGCGCTCTGCGAGGTCTATTTCCGCTTTAAGAGGGGTGCCATAGTCCCACCCCAGTTTAAGTCGTTCGACCACTGCAGCCTGCACGGCAGGGTGAGCGTGGCCAAGAATGAGTGGGCCGTAGCCCATGCAGTAATCAATGTACAGGTTGCCGTCCACGTCCCATATTCGAGAATCGCTTGCCTTCTGAACGTAAAACGGATAGGGGTCGATCGCGCGCACCGGGCTTGACACGCCACCAGGCATAAGCTTTACGGCTTTTTTGTACAGCTTTTCAGACTCATCTGTTTGCATCGATGTCCCCCTTACTCTGAGGCCAGTCCCTTTGCCGCTTCCTTGGCAAAATAGGTAACGATCATGTCGGCCCCGGCACGCCTTATAGAAAGGAGAGTCTCATAAATAGCATCATCTGTCAAATCCCCGTTGCCAATCGCCGCACGCAACATAGCGTATTCCCCGCTGACGCTGTATGCAGCGACAGGAACGCCGAAGGTCTGTTTGATCCGATAGATAATATCGAGATAGGGCAACGCAGGCTTAATCATGATAATGTCGGCGCCTTCTTCTAGGTCTAGACGCACTTCGCGAACCGCTTCGTCGGTGTTTGCGGGATCCATTTGGTGTGTCGACCGGTCCCCAAACGCACATCCCGAATCCACGGCGTCGCGAAACGGCGCGTAGAAGCTCGAGCAGTACTTCGCTGCGTACGGCATAAGAACAACTCCGTCATGCCCTTCCTCGTTGAGTTGTGTGCGTATCGCACCGACCATCCCGTCGATCATCCCAGAAGGCGCGACGATATCGACCCCGGCTCGTGCATATGATGTTGCGACCTGCTGCAGCATTTCAAGGGTCGGCCCGTTGAGGATCGTACCACGTTCGTCGATAATGCCACAATGTCCGTGGCTTGTATATTCGCACAGGCATACGTCGGCGATGACCGTAGCCGCTGGCACGTTCGACTTTATCGCGCTGATAGTGTCTTGTACAATACCGCTAAGCGCAGAGCTCCCTGTCTCGTCTTTGTAATGTGGCACCCCGAATATGATGACCGCAGGAATGCCGAGTTCTGTGACTTCCTCGGCCTCAGATACAGCCGTTTCGACGGTATGACGATAAAACCCAGGCAAAGAAGGGATTGCTATAGGCTCTTTCGCATTTTCATCAACGAAAATAGGACATATCAGATCGCTCGGGAGCATTGACGTCTCTCGAACTAACGTGCTGACGCCCTTTTTTCGAAGTCGTATTGGTCTATTGGTCAACTAATCATCCTCACGTTTGAATAGCTTATGCGCGGAACGCATTAGGTCGTCATCGCCGTTTGCGGCTGCCTCTCTGAGCGATACGGTGAGCTCGAAGAGCAGTTTGTTGACGATCGAAGCGGTAAGGTCGTCTAATATCTGCTCGTGCTTGCTTAGGTCTCCTTTGCTTCGCAGGCGGTTGTGTGCTTTTTCGAGCTCGCGCGCCCGAAGCTCCTCGGCGTTCTGATAGAGGCTCGCTATTAGCTCGTTTGCGCTGTCTTTTTTATATTGCTCTTCGAGCAGTTTGAGCTCTTGGTTGATGATTGCGACCACCTTTCCGATCTCTGAACGTCGCTTCTTGAGGTTTTGTTCGGTAATCTTTCTCAGGTCATCGATGTTGTGTAGGTCGACGTTGTCAAGCGTCGCTACGGCCTCTTCAACGTCGCGCGGATTGGCGATGTCGATAATGACCAGTGACTGGCCGTTTCGTCGTTGCATTGCCTGGCTGACTTGCTCACGCGTGATTATATAGTGCGGTGCGGCGGTGGCGCTTATGACTAGGTCCGCCTCGCAAAGGTAGTCGTCTATCTTGTCAAATCGGATCGCGGTGCCTCCAAGCCTCTTTGCTAGGGTCTGCGCGCGTCGAAAGGTACGGTTTGATACAAACATCGCCTTTAGTTCTCGTTCAGCGAGAGCGACTGCCACGAGTGTTCCTAACTCCCCTGCCCCAATGCTTAGAATTGCCTTGTCCTCGAGGGTGCCCATCACACGTTCCGCAAGGTCGACCGCCGCAGAACCGACGGAGACTGAGCCGCGGTTGATCTGTGTCTCAGTCCGCACACGCTTGCCGACTTTGATCGCCTTGGAAAATGCTAAGCCCAACTCGGGTCCTAATGTGCGTTCTTTGCTCGCCGTTTCGACCGCTTCTTTGAGCTGTCCGAGTATCTGGTCCTCGCCAACGATCATCGAATCGAGGCCTGACGCCAGTCGCATCAAGTGTCGAAGTGATTCGCGTGACTCATTGCGGGCGATGAGCTCTGGGGGTACGGATGAGAAGAAACGTGCAACAAACGCGTTGGCATCGAATTCGCTAGTCACGTTGAGGTATAGCTCAATCCGATTACACGTCTGCACGATGGCACATTCGCTAACCCCGTCGGCCGAGCGCATTGCTCGCAACGCATCCTCTACGTTGTCAATACGAGCGCACTCTAAGTCGTTAAGGCTTGCCCATTTGTGCGAGATCGAAAGGTTGCTGATTCCATTCACGTGCGAACTCCTTATATCGCCGCCTGCTGCTTCATTCGTTCTTTTTCCATAATCTCAAGTGCCACTTGAAGACCCGCGTCATAGCTACGCGCGAGTTTGGCCCACACCACTTGGTCATTGATGATTACCTCAAGGATGTGCTTTCGCTCCAGTTGGCTGTAAATCTCCTTTTTCAAAATGGTACGCAGCTCGTCTTGGAGCGTTACCATGAGCGCGACGTTTTCGATGAGCTCCTCGATGCGCAGTCTGAGAAACCGGGCTGATGCGGGACTTTTGCCCATAGTCGAAATCCCGATATGGATATCGTCCTTGTTGATAACTGACGGCACTATAACCTCGCCGATACCATCCACCTGATTGACGAGAATGTTCATCGCCTTCGCTTGGTCGGCGATGAACGCGTTGAGCGTGCGGTTGTTAGTTGCCGGAACGACGATGAAAGCGTCTGTAAGGTACTTCTTAACGTCTTTCAGATCGTCCACAATCGCTTCGATGAGGCCGCTTTCTGCCATTTTCAACAATTCTGCGGTAAAGCTTGTACTTACAACTTTTGTTAGCCCGAAAGCGCAAAACATCTTGGCTTTTCTCTCGCCGACGTGTCCGCCGCCGAATATAACGATACGCCTGTCTCGTAGGTCGATAAAAAGGGGCACGTGAGCCATAATAACGCCAATTCTGAACTATTGTGTCACTTGATGATCGCGTCGAAAAAATGACGCAGAGCTCATCAGGATCGCCCGGCTGATTCAAATTCCTACGATGTCATCCTGGTATAAATGCTTACCTCCGCCGTTGAGGCGTTAGGACCGTCGCTGCATCTCTTGTTGAGGCTAAGGAAGGCAAAATGCGCACGAAGGCCGTATCTGTCTAGCGACCCGGCCAGGCTTCCTAGCCTCGTTTGTACATTCGCGGCGAGACGGCACCCTCTTTTACGGGTAATTGCAGTTAGGCTCAATATCCTCTTCGAAGCTCGGGGTCTACGTTTCGCGTTTCCGGGAACGGGTTACAAGTCAATTTTGACTTCTTTGAGCGTCCCATCTTCTTTTTTGATGACGGCAATCAGTTTTATTATATGTCCACGTGGGAAGCCAGCCTTGCGTGCTGATTCAGGTGGGAGCACTCTACTTATTGACTGTTGTGCGAGCCGTTTTACCATTTCGCTCGGATCTTGAAGCAGTTGTGCCAGTGGGGTAAGCGCCCTGCTATCACCAATGGTGGCGAGCGCCTTTACTGCGCCATGTCGTATGATGACGTCCTTATCAGTGAGGAGCGCAATGAGGGCCTCTACAGCGCGCGTGTCACCTATCTCGCCGAGAGTCTCAATCGACCAGTATTTCGTGTTTAAGTCTGAGCTTTCAATAACCCGAAGCAATGGCATTACTGCTGGGCGACCGATTTTTACGAGCGCTTCGGCGCAATAGGCATCGATTCCCTCCCACGTTTTGCTGAAGGCGCCGATAAGATATGGGATGGCGCGTGTTGCACCGATCTCCCCCAGCGCCCACGCTGCATTGCGTCTCACAGACCAGCGGTCGTCGCTGAGGGCCTCGATGAGGGCATTGGTGGCAACCTCGTCTTTCAACTCGCCGAGCATTTCAGCGATTTGCGATCGAACGTCTGCATCAGCGTCCTTGAGTGCGTTAATTAGCCCGTAGAGGCTCCTCTCTCCTTTGAGCTTCACGATATCAGGTTTCGTCCGCATAAGCATTCACAGCTGCTTTTCAGCTCGACGCAGTTTGTATGTGCTGCAACAAAAGTCACGAGCTATCGATTCTCTCAGTCGATCCACTTTGAGACAGCACCACGACGCGACTTATAGGAGATCCCGCGGCGACTGCGTACCCCGTTCTCCCCCCAACGTCTTGTGCAAACGACATAACGTCTTCGTACGACATCATCGCGGCCCGTGGCAGTCGCTTTCTCGAAAAGCCGAGGTGCATATACGATTTGACTTCAACGTAATCAGGTTCGGAGAGTTCGATGAGCTTTGCATAGCGCGGCTCTCCGAAAGCGTTGACCTCGTTTGCGAGCGTGATGCGCACAGCGGTGCGAGAGGAATGATCGGCGAGCACGCGTAACGACTCGAGCAGCTGCTCAAACCGGTGTGTTCGTGGCTTGCACATCGTGTAGAAGTGCTCTTCATCCGGGCTGTTTAGTGAGACGTAGAGCTGGGTCGGATGAATCTGCTCGAGCACTTCGGGATGACTTCCGTTGGACACGACGAAGGTCGTCATATGTTCGTGATGGTAGCGTTTGATGAGCTCGTCGAGGTACGGGTAGAGTGTGGGTTCGCCGCTGAGCGATATAGCCACTTGGCTTGGATCATAAGCCTCTTGTAACTTCTGGAGGTTGGTCGTCGAGGCGCCCTTATAGCCTGAGATGAGGCTTCTCTGCGCCGCTATCGAACCGTCAACGAGTGCCTGCGGCTCGTCAAATGCGAGCTCCTCTGCCGTGTCTAAGTCGGTGGCCCTCCAGCAGTGGAGGCACTGCTGATTGCAGTGTAGCGTTGGCGTCATTTGGATGCAGCGGTGAGAGTGAATGCCGTAAAACTGCTCCTTGTAGCACGCGCCCTCGTCTCGCAGGGACTTTTTGAGCCACAGGCAGGGCTTGACCGCCCCGCTACAGCCCACAGCGTGATAACCTTGTTTTGCGAGCGTTTCGCGGTATGATAGGGGACCTGACGCCTTGGCCTTACTTCGTCGCATGAACAGGGCCTTGCTTTGCTTTTACATCGAATCGACGGGTTCAATCCCGAGACAGTTTAACACGTTTCGCAAAACGATGCGTGCGCATGTTACCAGGGCCAGCCGCGCGCTTCGCATTTCAGGTTCGGCGGAGAGCACGGGCATGAACCGATAGAATTGGTTAAACGCCTCAGCAAGCTCGCGCGCGTATGAAGCGAGCGCGTTCACGCCTAAATTCATGGTGACATCTTCTATTACAGCGGGAAACTGCGCACACAGCTTGATGAGCTTGATCTCATATTCGTCGGTAAGCATACTTGGTTCGTACTGATGGTCGAATGTAGTCTTTATGAGAATATTGTTTGCGCGGGCGTGCGCGTACTGCAGAAATGGCCCCCCTTGACGCTCGAAATCGAGGGCTTCAGTCCAGTCGAAGACCATAGGCTTGTCAGTTGATACCCTGAGTAGGTCATAGCGCGTTGCGCCGATGCCCACGGCTTGTGCGATTGCGCGTTTCTCCTTCTCGGATAACGTTGGACGCCGCTTGTCGACCTCTTCATACGCCTTCTCAGTCACCCTTTCTAGTACCTCGTCCGCGCTGACGAAGTGCCCTCGACGCGTACTCATTGAGCCCTCAGGCAGCGAGACAAACTCGAAGAACACGACCTCAGGGGCGTTGATGTTGAGAAGCTCGAGCACTTTGCCCACCTGGAGGGCGGTGAGCTTGTGGTCGGAACCGAGTACATCGATCATTCGGGTGCACCGTCCCGCTTTCCAGACGTGGTAGGCGATGTCGCGTGTAGCATACACCGACGTGCCGTCCGAGCGTCGAACGACGAGATCCTTGCCGATGCCAAACGATGACAGATCAACGTGTGTCGACCCATCACTTTCAGTTACACCGTAGTTTTTGAGTTCATCGATAATGCCGTCGATGTCGTCGAGAAATTCACTCTCCCAGACGAAGCGGTCGTGCGAAACGTGGAGGTTCTTTAGAGTCTGGTTGATGCCACGCAGACAGAACTCGACCGCGTCTTCGAAAAGACACGCAACATCCAGATCGCTGCTCTCATAGCGCTGCATCAGCTGTCGGATCTCGCCGAGCTTCGTGGGATGGAGTTCTATTTCGGCGTTCGCCTTGACGTAGATATCAGCTGTCGCGTGATCCGATTTTCTCTGGCCGTTGAGCTCGAAGTTCATAATGCCCCAGACGACGAGTGCGATCTGTCGGCCCATGTTGTTGACATAGTACTGGGTCTCGACTTGGTACCCGGCCTGCTTAAAACATCGTGTGAGCGTGTCGCCGATAACGGAGTTTCGCACGTGGCCGATATGGAGGGGTCCGTTCGGATTCGCGGAAGTGTGCTCGAGAATCACGACACCCTCCGCGTCGACGCGTCCGTAAAGCTGATCTTCTTCCAGCACGGCGGTGAGCGTCTGGTGTAGGTAGTCCTCGCTCACAAAGAAATTCACATATGGTCCGGAAGCTTCGGCTCGCGAGATGAGCTTGTCAGAGCGGAGGTGCTGCGCGACGTTGCGCGCGATCTCTTTCGGCGCGAGCTTGAGTACGGGCGCGAGCTTAAACGCGACGAGGCTCGTAAGGTCGGCGTAACCAGGCTTAACAGTTAGTGCAAGGTCACCGATCGGGTACTCGCACTTTTGTAGCGACTCGGTCAACAGCTTTTCGACATGCTCGCGAAAGGTGAGAAACATCGTCTCTCCGTCAGCGCTCGTCGATCGCAAAGCGAAGGATGGCTGCAATGCCGCCAAATGCTCGCATGAGCTGCTCGCCCTCATTGAAATCGGTTGAGATGAACTCCACCGAGGTTCCCGTGTCTCCAGCCCGGCGGATAAGCTCATCGACGACGTCTTCTTCGTGTACCCGCTCCATAGCGCCCTCGCACTTGGGACACACGCCCGCCCCCTTTATCCTTCGGATCGTCTCTTCGAGTGTGAAACCGCATAGTGGGCAACTATTAGTCACGCGCTGGATGCGAAGCGCCTCTGAAAGGAGGAGGGTATCGACGGCGCCCACCTGAAGCGCGTTTCGCACCTGCTTCTCGCCGTAGGTCGCTTTGTTTGAATCGTGCACGAGCTCTTTGAGGAAGCGCGCTACGACTCTCTTTTCGCGCATCAAATCGAGCTCTTGGAGCACCTCGGCGCCGTTTTCGACGAGCTCTGAAAGGCCGTACTCGTCGGTATAGGATGCGTCAAACGCACCGAGAATCCGTTGTTGTAGCTCGTGATGGAGGTACTCGCCGTCAACAAACTCCTCTTTGGTCGGGCTCGGGCCGCCGATAAGAACACCCTTGAGTTCTGGATGCTGAAGAAACTCGTTGTTGGCAGCCTCGCCGATGCGCTTGAAGAACTCGTGGATTGCGATGAGGCGTAGCCGTTCGAAACGACGCTGCGATTGGCCGCCCTTCGTATGCTTACCGGCGACTCCGGACGTGAGATGTTTTATCGGCTCGATGCGCTTGCCGTTGAGGATGCCGACCGTCGCCTCTTGTCGATCGACCACGACGAGTCCGAACACCTCCTTCTCCTTGAGCATCTCTTTGAGCGGCGCGAGGTTGAAGGTCGAATCGCAGCGGTACTGGTACGACTTGATCGGTTCAATGGGCTCAACGACGAGCGTTTCCATGTTCGTCTTGTCACCCCCGAGTGAGATCGTCCCCGTAAGGATCACAAGGCCTTTGGACGGCGGAAAGCGATAGTACTTAAGGCGCGACATGATCGATGAGAGCGCGCTCTGCACGTTGGTGCGCGTGCTCTTTGATTTGATGTTTGACGCTTGGCCGAATTCGTCACGCAGCTGACTCACGACGTCAGAGATCTGTTTGTCAGGCGGGATGTAGATGGTAATGAGTTCGGTCGCCTGCCCTTTCTTGCCTTCGAGGGTCTCGATGACGCGCTTAAACTCGTAGCGCTTCAGTGATTCGATTGAGTCGCTCATGGTAGTATATCTCCGCCTCGCATACGGACAAAAAGTCAGAAAGGATCACGCGTTTTGCGACTGGTCGCTCGATAGTGGATATAGTGATCGCTTCATTTAAAAACTTTTTAGCGCGTTTGTGGCCGAGCGGGGCGAGGTAAGCTATATATTACTCGCGGGACAGAAGTACTTAATGAAAACGAAGTCTCGCGGCTTGTAAGCCGGTGCCCGATTGGCTTTGCATCCTTGCTCGTTATAGGAGTTAGTTTACATGTGTCTTGCAATTCCTGCTGAGGTCATTAAGATCGAAGGTAATAAAGGAGTCGTCGATTACGGCGGCTTGGAACAGGAGATAAGCTTGGATCTCATCGAAGACGTCCATCCGGGCGACTACGTGCTTATCCACGTAGGTTTTGCCATCGAGAAGCTTAGCAAGGAAGCTGCGCTCGAAACGCTTGCGATTTTTAAGGAGTTAGAAGAGCTCGAGCAGGAAAATGCATGAGTTTGGCATCGCGACTGAGATCGTGAACGTCGTGAAAGAAACGGTCGCTAGCCAGCCGGTGAAACGGCTGATCTCGGTCACCGTGGAAGTGGGGCAGCTCGCGATAGTGAACCCCGAGCAGCTTAAGTTTTGCTTTGAGATCATCACCGAAGGTGGCCCTCTTGAGGGCGCCGAAATGAACGTTGAAACTATCCCCGCTGTGGCCAAGTGCAAGTGCGGCTTTGAGGGTGCGTTAGGCGACGAGGATTACGTGTGCCCCAAGTGCGGCGGTATGTACGAGCTGCTTTCGGGCAGGGACATCAGTATTAAGAATCTTAAAGTCGAACTCGAAGACGAGAGCTAGACGGCGAGGCGACTGATACCATGCAAACGGAACGATCGAGAGTCGATAAGAACGTAAGCCTGCTCCACGGCGCGGGTGGGGAGATGATGAACGCCCTGATCGCCGACGTCCTGACGAAGATCAGAAACAAGAACGCTGGTGGTATTGGCTTAGAATCGCTCGATGACGGGGCTGCCATCCCGCTCGCGCAAGGGGGTTTCCTCGTGCTCACTACCGACACGCACGTCGTCAAGCCGATCTTTTTTCCCGGAGGGGACATCGGGCGGCTGTCTGTGTCAGGAACAGTCAACGACCTTGCGATGATGGGCGCTGCGCCGCTCGCGCTGACGAGTGCAATCGTCATGGAGGATGGTTTTGCGATCAGCGACTTGCGCAAGATTGTCGCATCGATGGATGAGGCGACCCAGGAGGTTGACGCGGCGATCGTGACCGGCGACACGAAGGTCGTCGAGAAGGGTGCGCTCGATAAGATCATCATTAACACGGCAGGGATCGGCTTTGTTGAAAGGCCTGTGCGAGATAACGGTCTCAAGCCCGGAAATAAGCTCATCATCACCGGCACGATCGGCGATCACGGAATCGCTGTGCTCGCGAAGCGAGAGGACTTTCATTTTCGGACGGAACTGCGTTCAGATGTTGCACCAATCTGGCACACCATAAAGGCTGCTCTCGACGCGGCTGACTCGACCGCAATAACAGCTATGAAGGACCCCACGCGAGGTGGCGTCGCGAGCGCGCTCAACGAAATGGCGCACAAGAGCGGCGTCGAGATCGTCATTGAAGAGGAGCAGTTGCCGATCAATTCATCCATAAGGGCAGCTGCTGAGATGCTTGGCATTGACGTGCTCGAAGTGGCAAACGAGGGCAAGGCGATCATCGGTGTAGAGGCGGAGAGTGCTGAAGCAGTGCTCGATGCGATCAAGAACACCAAGTACGGGAAGAATGCGGCGATAATCGGAGAGGTGGGGGAAGGCCAAAGAGTCCTGATGACCACGCAGATCGGCGGAACTCGCTTTGTTGACGCGCCGCTTGGTGATCCAGTCCCTCGCGTATGCTAAGCTCTCACTTGTTCTAAGTTGCCTCCAATGGCCGGCACACGCGCCCAGTAATAGATTGAGATTGTACTTCTAACTAGCTGTTTCTACGTAGGTAATAAAATCGAAGATGCGGGATTCATCCTATGGCGTAGTATCGGTTCGAAAACGGTTTTGCCTCTAGAGGGGGGCCAGCGCATAGTTTTAATTCTAGCCATCGCATTCGCCTCAGCTGATTTAACGCCTGCTAGGGATCTGATGTCTTGCTGAATATCATATTCATTGCTCTGAGTAAGCGCGAAAGACTCAATGTGTGCTAGAGATCGGACAACGCAGAGTGTAGGGGCCCTATTGAGGTTCCGACCGATATATCAAACGATGGCTGATTCAGCTGATTAAGCCGCCTAAGGCTTATTTTTTCGATTTAGTGACTTGAAGGTCTGCAATGCCTCAATTCTCACAATCTTCCCAAGTATCTGCTGGTGTTTCTATTCTATAACACAAATCGTCGTCAAGTTCGAGAGGGTGGACGTCGTGCGTCACCAAACAAAGCGCCCAGCCGTAACAACCGTCGCGGCTAAGATGCTTGCGAGTAACACACATAAGACTCTTTTATCCGTCCTCATCTATGATTCTGCCCGCCTTGTGATAGACTCCTTCCTATTCTGACTGACTTAATCCCGGTTAGTCACACCAGCTTAACGACGAGGCAATTGCGTTCGCTGAAAGCCCAGATCGCGTCGAATATGGCATGCTCATCCTGGGCGGCCGTAATCCGACAGGGAGCAAACGGTCGCCGCACCGATGATAAGGGCGGTCAGCCGCCCAAAGCCCTAAGGATTACACTTCTTCTTCTTCTGACTTATGGGTTTGTAGCACGCTCTCCTAGACCCGCTCAAGCTGATTGATTGATTCGTTTCGGATCGGTGCATCACATCCATTCCGGCCCCCCGTGGTCGATAAGTTCGCGATCGTAGCTGTAGTAGATAACTTCATTTGGCATGCTGGCCGCGAGCGGGTCGACGTCATAGGTGACCAGGCACAGCGCGTGGATCCCCGACTGTTGTGCGACTTGTAAGCTGTAGTCGGGGGCTTCGCCATAGGTGAAATCAGACTTGAACACGTCGAGCTCGGCGATGAGCTCGGGGTAATGGGGATACGAGATAGCGCGGTTGCTAATCAGCATGCCGAGGTTCTCATACGCCGCCGCCAGTTTTTGGGGGCTAAACTTGACGCGCTCCACATCGATGCCCTTGAGCTCCAAAGCATACAGCGTCGCCTCGTCGGAGCCGTCGATGGCCCGCACCAGCGCATCGTTGAACTTAACTGTGTCTCATACGCGCGGGTGATCTGATTCTCTGCGGGCGCGCGTTCGAAATGAACGACAGCGTTGTCCTCCAAGTCGTAGACTAATAGCGTGCTCGTGCCGCCGGGACGCCCTGGGACCCACCCGATGAAGTAGTCCCGGTCGGGTGACGGTCGTGACGCTTCAGCAGCGACAACTCATTCTTTTGATTCTGGAAATAGCGGTCCGTAGAGCTGATTCAACGCGAGTGTCGTCGCATCGACCTGATCGTCGTGCGCAGAGTTGGGGAAGTTGAGGAGCTCCTGAACGTAGTCTCGCACCCACGCGTGTCTGCCGTCATCTGGTGAGGGTAGATAGACGTTCATCGACTGCCAGAGCGGCACGCAGTTGCGCGCTCGCATTTCTTTGGCGCCTTTCATGGTGATGGGGATGAGGCCTGGGATCTCGTGCTTGAGGTGTGACGACACCGCTGCACCGAGGGCCTGAGCCTCCACGAGCTTCGCCGTCGATGCTGGCCACTTTGCTGACATGTCTCGTATCGCCTGCACGGTCTTATCAAAATCAAATCGGCCCCGCACTTGATCGAGCAAATAGAAGTCAGCGCCTTTGCGACCCCAGACCTGCCCGACGACGTAGTCTGAGGTCGCGCTCTTCGTCTGTGCTGTGTCCCACGACTGGATGATCGTGTCCATGCTTGGGAGATCATCCGGGTCGTAGTACTGGACCCACCCTTCGCTGAAGAGGGCGTCGTGGTCCTGCATAAACTCGCAGCAGTACTCCTGGGCAAACCACCATTCACCGACGGCGCGACGCTCCTGCTCCAAGAAGTCCTTGGAGATGCGCGGGCACTGTTTGGCGGTCACCTTGACCCGCTTCCAGTTCGGCTCTTGGTCCCATGCATGCCAGAATACCCCCTGCTTGCCGCGAGGCGTGCTTAGGAGGATGAGCCTCCCTTGGGAGACGGCGAGCATAGGCCTCACCGAATTATAAAGATCCTCGGAGACCTGCGCGGCCTCGTCAAGGAGCAAGAGCGATGGGCTGCTGAACCCTCGCGTGGTCGACTCTGACCCGGGAAGTGCGACGATGCGGCTCCCGTTCCTGAGCTCGAGTGTGGCGGATGAGTCGCCACGGCTGCTGCCCGGCCTGCCGAGCTCACGATAAAAGCTGACGATCTTTTTCAAGAGCTCTCCTGACTGCCGCTGGGACGGGGAAAGGATAAGCACGAGCGCCTTAGGATTGGTGAGGGCGTGATGGAGTGCAAGAACGGCGACGATGGTTGATTTCCCTGACTGCCGCGAGCAGTTGAGGATGATGTGCTCTTCTGTTGCGTTGAGGAGGTCGCGCTGCCAGGGATCGGGCTCTATGTCCAGCTGCCTGGCAAACGCAACGGGATCTTGTGGAATCCCTGTCTCGGCTGTGGCCTCGATCCTTGCGTGACGCTTATAACGCCCTTCCAATCGGCTAATTCTCGACCGGTGTTGACTCATTCGCGTGCTCTTCGAGCGTTGCGATTCGGCGCTCGTGGTCGGTGATCTCGATCACGCGCAGGCCGATCTCTACTGCCCGCAGTTTAATCCGCAACTTAGTCTCAAGCCCTAAAGAGGCGCTGTCGGCGTCGCGCGTTTCGGTGATGATCTCGTTGAGCAGGCCGCGGAGGTCTTCAGCAGTCTCCAACTCGATCTCGGTTACAGTCTCCAACTCGATCTCGGTTACAGTCTCCAACTCGATCTCG
>JBAXDW010000005.1:0-20799 GCA_037140755.1 Methanobacteriota archaeon | reverse complement strand
GGCACAGGATTAACAACATTCGTATTTGGGGCTCCAAATCGCGGATTAGAAGCGTTGTTCAATGAAGCCGGTCTGTCGATGGAGGAAGCGTCAGACTTTGTCGTTAATACGGTTCCTGGCCAAGGCACAGAAACGGTGCGCACAGAAGAAGCTATAATGGCCACGCTGAGCGTGTTTAACATCGCGCTGCGCGAATCAACATGAGGTGAACTGATGGCAAAAAGACATCGTCCAAGGCGCGGATCACTCGCCTACAGCCCTCGAAAGCGAGCTAAGAGCGAAATACCAAGGATCCGTTCGTGGCCACAGCAAGACGAGCCACAAATGCAGGGATTCGCAGGCTACAAAGCCGGGATGACGCACGTGATTATAGTCGACAATACGCCTAATAGCCCAACCGAGGGTTTGGAGATAAGTGTACCCGTCACGGTTGTGGAGACGCCAGCAATGAAAATAGCGGCTTTGCGAGCGTACGGAACGACATCATATGGTAAACGAGTTGTACTTGAAACGTGGATGCCCAATATCGACAGTAATCTCGCAAAGTTGAGGCCGCTTCCCAAGGAGGCAGGGAGCGGAGCAGCCAGTCTCGACGGTGCGGACGAGATTAGGGTACTGACTTACACTACACCGGCGGCTGTTAGCGGTATCCCTAAGAAGGTGCCTGAACTCATGGAAGTGCCTGTTGGTGGGGACGACGTGAACGCCGCATATGCATACGCGCACGATATGCTCGGAAAGGAAATCGAAGCGGACAACGTATTCAAAGAAGGCATGCTGATCGACGTGACTGCAATAACAACGGGCAAAGGGGTGCAAGGGCCGGTGAAACGGTGGGGAGTTACCATCCAGGACAGAAAAGCGTTCAGAGGTGGTAAGGGGCGCCATATTGGGAATCTAGGTCCTTGGAACCCAGCGCGAGTTAGATGGACAGTCCCACAACTTGGCCAGATGGGCTATCAGCAGAGAACTGAGTACAACAAACGAATACTTAAGATCGGGTCGGACGGAGCCGCAGTGACCCCTGCGGGCGGATTCATTCGATATGGGGAAGTCAAAAGCGCGTACGTTCTTCTTCACGGTTCGATTCCTGGACCTTCCAAGAGGCTTATTAGGATGAGACATGCCAGCCGGCCAAAAAAGACCGCGCACGCGATCCCGGAGCTGAGCTACATTAGTCTTCAATCGAAGCAAGGGGGGAGGTAGATGAAAGGCCGAGTGTTAAGCCTGAAGGGAAAAACGAGGAAGAAAGTCGATCTTCCCGAGCTTTTCGAGGAGTTTTATCGCCCTGATCTCATAAAAAAGGCAGTTGTAGTCTCGCAGGCAAACCGGAGGCAAGCATACGGGCCGCAGTCTGCGGCAGGTCTTAAGACCTCAGCAGCATCGTGGGGTTCTGGACGGGGCGTCGCACAAGTTCCGCGTTTGAAGAACTCAAGTAGAGTTGCGAGGGTGCCACAAGCCGTAGGCGGAAGAAAAGCACATCCGCCGACCGTCTCGAAGGTGTTTGCAGAGAAGATAAACAAGAAAGAAAGGCAGAAAGCGATGCGGTCTGCAATCGCAGCTACGGCAAATCCTGATCTGGTTGCGGCGCGAGGGCATCGGTTTGACGCAACACTTCCACTCATCGTAGAAGATGCTTTCGAAGATTTAGTGGCGGCTCGAGAAATCGCTGAAGTATTGGCAGCGCTCAACGTCTGGCAAGACGTGGAGAAAGCAAAACGTGGCAAACATGTGCGTGCAGGAAAAGGTAAGCGCCGCGGCCGACGCTACAAAAAAAAGAAGAGCGTCCTTATAATAAGTACGAAGCCGGTATTAGCAGCACGTAATCTCCCTGGGGTTGACGTAACAACTGTCGATCAGCTGAACGTGGAGCTTCTGGCACCAGGGACTCACGCCGGGAGACTAGCAATATGGACACAATCGGCGATAAATGCCGTGGGGAAGGGTTAGAGTCATGCTGAAATATGCGTGTGTCACGGAAAAAGCGACAGCTCAGCTTGACAGAGAGAATAAACTGACTTTCATTGTTGATGTGGAAGATACAAAAGACGACATAAAGAAAGCGGTAGAAGAAATCTATGACGTGACAGTCGTCGATATTAATACACTCGTCACGCCAAAAGGGTTCAAGAAAGCTACTATAACGCTTTCGAGCGATGATTCTGCTGAAGAAATTGCGTCAAGACTTGGTATCTTCTGAGAGGGTCGTGTTATGGGAAAGAGGATTATATCGCAAAATCGTGGAAAGGGCACACCGACCTATCGCGCACCCTCTCACCGCTATAAGGCAGCCTTAAAACTCATCAAAGCTGACAAGAACGAGACCGTGAAAGCCCGCGTAGTTGAGGTGCTACACGACCCTGCTCGCAACGCTCCAATCGGGAGGGTTGAGTTGGCGGACGGGACTGAGCGTTTAGTGCTGATACCGGAAAGCCTACGCGTAGGCGATGAGATTGCGTGCGGCGCATCAGCGGAGATCAAAGCGGGCAATATCTTGCCGCTTGCTGAAATTCCCGAAGGGGTTCCGATCTGCAGCATTGAATCGCAACCGGGTGACGGAGGTTGTTTCGCGCGAGCATCGGGGGTATACGCGATGCTTGTTGCGCACGACGTGCAAAAAACCGTCGTACAGCTGCCGAGCGGGGAAATGAAATGGCTGCATCCGCACTGCCGGGCGATGATAGGAACGGTGGCGGGTGGAGGCCGCCTTGACAAGCCCTTCGTCAAAGCTGGCAAGAAGTTCCACAAACTTCGTTCCAAAGCTGCGAAATATCCGAGGGTGCGTGGCGTCGCAATGAACGTGGTCGATCACCCATTCGGCGGTGGCGGTTGGCAACACCCCGGCCGTCCAAAAACGGTCAGCCGCAATGCCCCCCCAGGCCGGAAAGTTGGCAGCATAGCTGCTCGACGCACGGGCAAACGATAACTTAACTTAGGGCTGGTGAATGTATGGCTAAGAGACGGAAGGTTGAAGCGCCTCGCAGAAAGGAAGAGTTCTCGTACAGAGGGCACTCCCTTCAGGAGCTCAAGGACATGGAACTTGACGGACTGGCTCAGCTCTTTCCTGCGCGGCAACGCCGAAAGATTAAGAGAGAATTCACAGAAGAACAAAAAAAGCTTTTGCAGAAAATACGCGACGGAAAAGCAATCCGGACTCACCAAAGGGACATGATCATTCTTCCTGAAATGGTTGGCACTACTATCGGAGTACACGATGGAAAAACGTTCGCTAGCTTTGAGGTAATGCCGGAAATGGTTGGGCACTACTTCGGTGAATATGCGTTGACACGGAGAAGGGTATCGCACGGGGGTCCAGGGGTGGGAGCCACGCGATCAAGTAGATATGTTCCGCTAAAGTGATATTATGGCATTTACGACGTATTCAGTAGAGTTTCAGAAGGAGAAGACCGCCCGTTCACAGGGGCATGAATTGCATGTATCGCCACGACATTGTGTGGAAATCTGCAGGGAGCTGCGAAAAAGGTCGCTCGTAGAAGCTAAATCCTATTTGGAAGCGATCACGAAAATGGAGACACCGGTGCCTTTCAAGCGCCACAATTCGGGCGTAGGACACCGAGCGGGAATGCGCGGATGGGACGCAGGGCGCTACCCGCAAAAAGCAGCCCGAGAGATACTGACGGTCTTGCGGAACGCTGAAGCGAATGCTGAATACCAAGGGCTTGATACGGAGCGAATGTCGGTCGTCCACAGTCTGGCAAGAAGAGGTCGGGTCATTGAAGGCAAAATGCCTCGTGCGATGGGTCGCGCCACCGCAAAGAATACTGATACGGTAACCGTCGAGATAATCCTGCAGGAGTTGAAAGATGGGGATTGAAAAAAAATTCATAGAGGAAGGCTTGAAGCGGTCTCAAATGAACGAGTACTTCAACCGGGAGCTAGAGCGTGCAGGCTATGGCGGTATGGAGATCAATCGCACTCCCCTCGGAACGCACATCACCATATATGCAGAGAAGCCTGGCATGATCATTGGTAAGAGCGGTAAAACGATCCGGCGGGTTACGAGAGAGGTCGATGCAAATTTCAAACTCGACAACCCGCAGCTCGATGTTCAGGAGATTGAGGTTCCGGAGCTAAATGCCCAAATAATGGCGCATCGGTTAGCCAACGCGCTTGAACGTGGCTGGTACTTCAGAAAGGCAGGCCAATCTACGCTTCAACGGGTCATGGACGCCGGCGCGCTTGGATGTGAGGTAATTCTTGCCGGAAAAATCACCGGCCCGCGATCACGAACGGAGAAGTTTCTAGCAGGATACATAAAACATTGCGGAAAGCCTGCAGAGGAACTAGTAATGAAAGGCTACGCCGTGGCAAAACGAAAGCTTGGTATCATCGGGGTCAAAGTCCTAATAGTCCCTCCCGGAGTCAGGCTTCCAGACGACATACGACTAGTCGAACCGGTAGAGGAAGAGGTCGAATCGCATGGCAATATTGAGGAGCCAAGAGATACGCAAGATGAAACCGGATGAACGTCGCAAGCAGCTAGGCGATCTGATTGCGGAGCTCTTGAGAGAAAGAGCGCTTGTTTCGGCCGGCGGTGCTCCTGAAAACCCGGGAAGATCAAAGGAACTTCGACGGACTATTGCTCGAATTCGCACGATCATTAACGAAGACAAAAAGAAGTCGGAAGGACTTGCGTAGGTACCAGATGAAAATCGATCGTCAAAATGTCGTAAATCACGAGCTGATTGGCCTACACGCGACAGTGGTGAAGAGCACAAACAGAGATAACGTTGGCCTGAGTGGTCGGATCATTGACGAAAGCAGAAACCTCTTCACGCTAGAAAGCCGCGGACGTGAAAAAAAGGCTGCTAAGCACGGCAACACGTTTGAATTCAGGTTGTCAGAAAGTGACAAAGTACGAATAAATGGAGATCTCGTCGTCGGACGGCCTGAAGATCGTGTCGCGAAAAGGCTTCGAAAATGGCACAACTGGTGATAATATGCGAACGAACATTGGATTTCAGGTAGTCCCCCCTACAAAGCAGTGCGAAGACGCCAATTGTCCCTTTCACGGCACGCTTTCAGTACGTGGACAACTTATGGACGGGACGGTTGTCAGCGACAAGGCAGCGCGAACCGTTGTCGTGCAGCGAGAGTACTTCAAGTATATCCCGAAATATGAAAGGTACGAAAAAAGGAGGTCGAAATTACACGCTCATAATCCAGATTGCATCGCGGCAAAAACGGGAGACCGCGTGAACCTGGCAGAGTGTCGGCCGTTGTCCAAGACTAAGTCATTCGTGGTGATTCAAGTACTATGAAGAGCTTAAAGGCAAAAATTCCACGATCTCTTGCAACGAGCTCGAAACTTGACTGCGTCGACAACACGGGGGCAAGAACGCTCGAGATTATCGCCGTCAAACGGTATCGGGGGGTCAAGAAGCGACAACCTAAGGCGGGATTAGGTGAGATGGTAGTCGTATCGGTCAAGAAGGGGGCGCCCGACATGCGGCGACAAATCCTCAGGGCCGTTATCGTGCGGCAGAAAAAGGAATTTAGAAGGCCTGACGGTACAAGGGTGAAGTTTGAGGATAACGCAGCCGTTATTACAGACGACAATGGGGAACCCCGTGGAACAGAGATCAAGGGGCCCGTTGCCCGCGAAGTCGCGGAACGCTTTGGTAAGATTGCGTCAGTGGCCCAAATGATAGTGTGAGGGATCAGATTGGCAAATAGGGTGAGTTCTGGGCAACCGAGAAAGCAGCGGAAGGTACGAATTGACGCTCCTCTCCACGTGCGTCAGAAGTATTTGCACGCACGTCTGGAAAGGAAGCTTGCAGACAGATACAAGCTTCGAAGCGTTCAGCTACGAAAAGGCGACACAATAAAGGTGCTTCGCGGGGACTTTCGCGGTCGGGAAGGAAAGGTGGCGAAGGTCAACCTTAAGAACGAGTCCATAGAAGTAGACGGGGTGACGTTGCACAAGGCCGATGGGTCTGAAGTAGCTAGGCCCATTCATCCGTCGAACGTGATGGTTACGAAACTTGATCTCAAGGATAAGCTCCGAACGAGTAAACTAGGGGGGGAATAACGTGCACCAAAAAAGGATCTCAGCGCCGAAGAGTTGGCCAATTGCAAAAAAAACAAGCAAGTGGGTTGTTGCTGCGTCTCCTGGTGCACACTCGAGAGATGCAGTTCCGATATTGGTCGTGCTAAGGGACATGTTACACCTAGCTGACAACGCCAAAGAGGCAAAGCGCATTTTGCACAGCGGAAATGTCACAGTGAATGGACGCGTGGTGAAGAAGGACAAAGCTCAAGTCGGACTGTTTGATGTGTTTACAGCTGCGGGCAGAAACTTCCGTATGTTGCCGAACTCCCGAGGTAAGTATGAGCTTACTGAGATAAGCGAGGAGGAGGCAAAGCGCAAGCTGGCCCGTATTGACAACATTACGGTCGTGAAAGGGGGCAAACTTCAGTATAATTTGCACGATGGAACCAACGTGCTTCTTCCGGAAAAATATAGCACGGGCGATTCACTCGTGTTTTCAATGCCTGATTACGACGTCGTCGAACACTATGAGCGCAAAGCCGGCAATAAGGCAATGATTGTTGGAGGAAAGCACTCAGGTAAAACCGGAACGATAGTGGAACTAAAGATGGTAGCGAGCTCGCGTCCGAACATGGCAAGAATTGAACGCGATGACAAACAATTTGAGACGATAGAGGATTACGTCTTTGTTATTGGCGGCGGTGGCTAATCGTGGCAGAGAACCAGGCGGCGCAAGAGCAAGGTGAAAACCCTATGACGAAGCCGACGCTTGACAAGGTTACCGTTCACATAAGTGTCGGTGAAGGGGGTCAAAAGCTGATCAACGCGGAGAATATCGTGAAGACTCTTACAGGACAAGAAACTGTGCGAACATCAGCTAAGAGGACGCAGCCAATATTCGGGACGAGGAAGGGGCAGGCTATAGGCTGTAAAACAACTCTGCGACGTGAACGAGCGAGCACGTTTCTTCGTCGTGCGCTTGAAACGAGGCAGAATTTCGTGCACGAGTATCAATTTGATGATAATGGCAACGTGTCGTTTGGTATCGTCGATCACACGGACTTTCCAGGAATGACCTATGACCCTCAAATAGGCATATTTGGCATGGACGTGATCGTCGCGCTTAAGAAGCCAGGCTACCGCGTCGCGCGGCGGCACGCGGCGCAACGGCGCGTTCCCATTCGGCATAGAGTTACACGCGAGGACGCAATCGCTTTCCTACAAAGCAATTACAACGTGGTGTCGGGATAATGGCGGAAAAAAAGCGGCGTGAGGCGCATCAATGTAGGCGCTGTGGACGTAAACAGGGCCTTGTAAGTAAGTATGATATTTATCTCTGCCGACAATGCTTCAGAGAGATCGCCAGCGACATGGAGTTCGAGAAGTTCAACTGAGGTGACGGAAGAATGGTTTTGCTAGATCCGCTCGCAAACGCTCTTTCAGCAATCAAGAATGCAGAAGGCGTCGGCAAAAGTGAATGTTGTATTAAGCCCGTTTCAAAGCTCATCGGCAATGTGCTTCGTGTCATGCAGCAAGGGAACTACATCGGCGACTATGAGCTCATCGAAGATGGGAAGACAGGCATATTCAAAATCGCGCTGCTCGGCAATATTAACAAATGTGGTGCCATAAAACCACGATTTTCTGTTCAGACCACTGATCTGGAGAGATGGGAACAACGGTACTTGCCGGCGCGCAACTTTGGGTTTCTACTGATGACGACGTCCGTAGGAATAATAACTCACGTCGAAGCACGAGAACGCGGCATCGGCGGAAAACTCATCGCTTACTGCTACTAGGAGAGCAATATGGTGCAAGTTATTGAAAAAGAGGTTCCGATTGCGGCGGGCGTCCAGGTTACAGTCGACAACGCGGTTGTGAGGATAGAAGGCCCTCGCGGATCGCTTGAGCGCGACCTGTGGTACCCGAATATCGAGATACGTGTCGAACAGGACAAGGTTTGCGTCGGGACCACTGTGAATAAGAAGAATCAAAAATCTATCGTAGGCACGTATGCCTCTCACGTCGCCAACATGGTAAGCGGAGTTACTGACGGGTTTCAATATAAGCTGAAGATGGTCTACTCACATTTCCCCATTCAGGTAAGGGTTGATGGAAGCACCATATCCATCGAGAACTTCCTAGGTGAACGTAAGCCTAGAAATGCTCGAATTATGGGCGAATCACTCGTTGTCGTTCAAGGCGACGAGCTCATCGTTACAGGCATCGACAAGGAAGACGTCGGGCAAACCGCTGCAAACATCGAGCAAGCGACCCGGATTAAGGGACGCGACCCTCGCGTGTTTCAAGATGGCATTTATCTCATTGAAAAGGGCGTAGGTGCACACGCATGACAGCTTTGGATGAAATGAACGACGATCAGATCAAGGCACTCATCGGTGCAGGATACCGAACTGTGGACGATCTTAGGGATGTAACGGCCGATGAGCTCGAGACAAATGCAGGTCTCGAAGCCGACTTTGCGCAGCGAGTAGCTCAAGAGTTGCCCGCATTCAGACACAAGGATCTCAGCGCCGAGCACAAGCATTTACTCGCCCTCAGGAAGCGTCACGGAAAACCATGGTTCAAGCGCGACGATTACGAAAAGAAAAAGAAGCTCAGCGCGAGCTGGAGAAAACCGCGCGGACTCTTTAACAAGATGCGGCGAGGGTTTCCCGATAAAGGCGCGGTCGTACAAGTTGGATATGGCGCGCCAACAGCAATACGGGGTTTTCATCCCTCGGGATTTGAGGAAGTGCTCGTCAACTGCCTCGCTGATCTTGAAGAGGTGCAGCCTGACCAAGCTGTGAGAATCGGTCGGACTGTGGGTGCTCGCAAGAAGCAGATTATCTTGGAACGCGCCTTCGTCAAGGGTTTAAAGGTGCTCAATCCCCGAGCTAAAGGTCGGCCCGTGGAAGAAGAGGAAAAAACGTCGGGAAGACTGACGGAGGAGAACGAATGACCGGTCTTTCGAACCAAAAGCGAATTGCCGCTGACGTACTCAACGTTGGGGTGAGTCGAGTCTGGCTCAATCCAGACAAGCTTACCGACATCGAGAACGCCATAACTCGTGAAGATATTCGTGGCCTCATCAAGGACGGCACTGTCAAATCTAGACAAGCGCAGGGAGTCAGCCGCGGCCGTGCACGCGGGAATGATGTTAAACGCAAGAAAGGGCACAGAACTGGACAAGGCAGCCGTAAAGGAGCAAAAAATGCCCGAACCCCGAAGAAGCACCGATGGATGCGCAAGATACGAGCGCAGAGAAGAACTCTTCGCGGTTTGAGGGATGATAATACGCTGGATCGATCTATTTATCGTAGCATGTATAGGAAGGCCAAAGGAGGCCAGTATCGAACCGTGAGCGTTTTGAGTTCTCAAATTGAAATCGCGATAGCGGCAAGGAGGCAGGAATAATGGCCTTCGGTCCGCGCTATCACGTCCCATTTCGACGTCGCCGCGAAGGAAAGACGAATTACCACAAGCGGTTAGGTTTGATGCTCTCAAAACGGCCTCGGGTAGTCGTGCGAAAAAGCGGCCGCAATTTGATAGTACAGCTTATCGAGCACAGCGTGGCGGGGGATAAAACGTTGATTTCAGCCAGCGCTCTTGATCTTAAGAAGCTCGGCTATAAAGGTGCCACGGGCAACACTCCTGCCGCGTATTTAACGGGCCTCCTTTTTGCTAGTCGCGCGCTTGCGGCTGGTTATTCGCACGGGGTGCTCGATCTTGGTCTTAATGTAAACTCACGCGGGTCGCGAATATACGCTGCCTTGCTGGGTGCCGTTGAAGGGGGGCTGGATATTCCGCTTGGTCACGAGTCACTCCCTACACCTGAGAGAGCGCGCGGAGAACACATCGCTGCTTATGCAACTGATAACCTAGCACGGTTTTCACAATATGGCATCGATCCCAAAGACTTTCCCGGTCACGTTGACATGGTGAAGCAAGAGATACTCGAGCGCGCTACGCGTGAATGAACAGAGGAAACAGGGGCAAATAATGGCGGAAATGATAGAAGGATGGATACCTAGGACGAGATTGGGGCACCTTGTTTATGAGGGCAAAATAACCACGTTCGACGATGCTGTAAGTACTGGATTTCCTGTAAAAGAACATGAAATTATTGATATTCTCTTACCCGATTTGAGCGACGAGGTTTTAGATATAAACATGGTGCAGCGAATGACGGATTCTGGCCGGCGTGTGAAGTTTCGAGCCGCAGTAGCGATCGGCAATCGCGACGGATATATAGGCTTTGCGGAAGGGAAGGACCTACAAGCTGGACCGGCCATAAGAAAGACAATTGAGATTGCTAAGCTGAGTCTTATTAAGATAAATCGTGGCTGTGGCTCGTGGGAATGTGGCTGCGGAGGGGCGCATACCGTCCCCTTTACGGTCGAAGGTAAAGCGGGCTCTGTCAGCGTTGTACTAAAACCAGCACCACAAGGGATCGGCATAGCATCAGGTAGCACGGCACGGAAAGTGCTTGAGCTCGCAGGCATAAAAGACGTATGGACGAGAGCATCAGGACAAACGCGTACCACTATCAACTTTGCTCGCGCTACCTTTGAGGCGCTCAAGGGTACAACAACGGTTAGAATCGGTGGGGGGGCTCAGTGACGTACGCCGTTGTTAAGATGCGCAGCATCGCAAAGACGAAGCCGGACATAAGGCGTACGCTCGAACTACTGAATCTTGACAGGACCAATCATTGCGTCTTCGTAGAGGACAATGCACACTACAACGGCATGTTGCAGAAAGTGAAGGATTATGTAGCTTGGGGTGACATCGATGGTGAAACTCTCAGTGTGCTCCTCGAAAAAAGGGGCATGCTCGAAGGCCGTAAAAGACTCACGAGCGCGTACGTCAAAGACCGTACCGCTTTTAATGATATAGACTCGCTCGCAAAAGCAGTTGCGGATGGTAAGGCGACTTTACGAGATGTGCCCGAGCTGAAACCCGTGCTGCGGCTTCACCCGCCGCGCAAGGGCCATAAAGGGATAAAGAAACCGTTTCCTGAAGGCGTGCTTGGGTTTCACGGCAGAGAGATCAACGAGCTGCTATCAACGATGAGGTAGGCAATGGGTGCGAAAAATAAAGCCAAGAAGTTTCGAGGAAGTCGCACATGTGGCGGAGGCACGCATAAAAACCGTCGCGGTGCCGGAAGTCGAGGAGGGCGTGGTCACGCGGGTGGTTGTAAGCACCATTTCGTTAGGGAGCTCTTGCTTGGTCGGGGTTATGGTAGTTATGGGTTCGTAAGGCCACAGAATCTGCAAAGAGGCTCCGTAATTGTTGACGTCGGCGCTCTTGATGAAGGTGCCGAGCGACTCGTGGAATTGAAGCGTGCCAGGGTACGTACCGGCAAGTATTATATCACACTCGATGTCGACAAGGTGCTTGGAAAAGGCCGTGTAACTAAGCCACTCATTGTGACAGCACGAAGCTTCTCGAAACGAGCGCAAGAAAAACTGGAATCAGCAGGCGGGAAAGTAAAAATCGCAGAGCAATAAGCTGCTTGCTGCAGTGACCATATACCACCACCAGTTTGAGCGCGGTGAATTATGAGTGAGCATCCAATAATAGACAGAATCGAGCCTTTCCTGCAGAGACTTCCCGCTATCTCCAAGCCCGAAGGGCATGTGCACTTCAAACGGAAGCTGACTTGGACTATTGGCATTCTCATAATATACTTCGTTTTGACAAACGTCCGGCTTTTTGGACTCTCGCCCGCTTCCCAAGACCTTTTTGGGTTTTACAGAGCAATAATGGCCGGAAGCCAAGGTTCCCTCGTTCAGCTCGGTATCGGTCCGATTGTTACGGCGTCGATCATACTTCAGCTCTTCAAGGGCGCAGACATCATAAAGCTTGACACGAGCGATCCTCGTGATCAATCAGTGTATCAACAGCTCCAGAAGTTTCTCATCTTCGTCATGATCATCGTAGAAGCCGCACCTCAGGTGCTCGGAGGTTTTCTCTTACCCGACCCTGCCCTTGCTGCTTCGACTGGTTTGGGGCTCGGAGGCATTACACTGCTTATATTCATCCAAGTCTGTATCGGGGGTGTGCTCGTTCTGTTCTTAGATGAAATTGTGACCAAGTGGGGAATTGGCTCAGGCGTTGGCCTATTTATCGTGGCTGGAGTAGCGCAAGGCCTCGTAACCGGGACTATCAATTGGACGGCTGATCCGACGACTGGGTTGGCAGTCGGGTGGCTTCCCCGGTTTGTCCAAATCTTCCAGCAGTTCACGATCCAGCAGCTACTTAGTGCTGAGGGACTTATCTTCCTCCTGTTCCGCGGAGACGTTTTGGCCATCATAAGCACGGTGGCGATATTTGCCATCGTGGTTTATGTGGAAACGACGCGTATTGAGATCCCACTTGCGCACAGTGCTGTAAGAGGTGCGCGCGGCAGATTCCCAGTGAAGCTCGTGTATGCGAGCGTTTTGCCCTTGATATTGGTTCGCGCGCTGCAAGCGAACATTCAGATGATTGGGATCCTCCTTTATAATGCGGGATTTACCTGGGTGGGAACGTATACAGGCAATACGCCGACAAGCGGGCTGATGTACTATTTGGCACCAATTAATGGTCCACAAAATTGGTTGCCATCGTTAACCCAGAACGCCGGATGGCAAGTCGCAATCCGGTGTGGAATAGATATCTCTGTGATGGTTATCGGGGGTGTCATATTTGCCCTCTTTTGGGTCGAAACTACTGGGATGGGTCCAAAGGCTGTTGCGGAGCAAATACAACGCTCGGGGATGTCCATTCCTGGCTTCCGTCGTGACCCCAAGATCATTGAACGCGTCATGAAGCGATACATCCCGAAAGTGACCGTTATTGGAGGCGCGTTTATAGGCTTCCTCGCCGTCATTGCGGGTTTTTTTGGGACTATCGGAAATGTGGGCGGGACTTCTTTGTTGTTGGCTGTGAGCATCGTGTACAGACTTTACGAGCAGCTCGCCAATGAGGAAGTAATGGAGATGCATCCAATGTTGCGGAGCTTCTTGGGAGAGTGATTTGTACAGTGCGCAAGCCGCTTGTTTTTTCTCTGAGCTCCCTTGAATTTACTGCATTTCTAAAGCTTTTTTAGATAGTACTCGCAGTTAATAGGGAAGCTGCAGCTCTATGATTGCGTAAGTTAAAGTAGGATGTTTAGAATAGTTCGTTACACAAATCGGGGGTAAGAATGCGGAAAGTCGTAGTGCTTACGGGAGTACCAGCAAGCGGCGGGACGACGGTTACAAAAAAAGCCATTGAAAAGCTGGAAGGGCAAGGCCAGCCGTTTAAAATGGTCACGTACAGTGACGTTATGCTCGATGAAGCGATGCAGCGCGGCTGGGCCAAAGTGCGAGATGATATCCGAAAACTCGATCCGGTTCGGCAGCGTGACCTCCAAAAGACTGCGGCGCGAGCAATAGCACAGATGGCTACAACGGCTCTTGTTGTTGACACGCACGCGACGGTGCGAACCACTCAGGGGTACCTGCCGGGGTTGCCCACGTGGGTTTTAGACGAATTGAAGCCAGAAATTATCCTTATCGTTGAGACCGCACCTAGTGAAATTATTCGACGCAGAAACGACGACAAATCACGTCAGCGGGACGCTCAAGATGCGGCGGCGGTCCAGCAGCACCAAGACGTCAACAAGTCAATTTGCATGGCCTACGCTGCATATTCAGGAGCTACGGTCAAGATATTACAGAACCCTGACGGAAAACTCGATACGGCAGTCGCCGAACTGGTACTAACATTGCAGGAAGACTAAACCCGTCACCGGAAGGGTCTAGCGGGGTGCGATCATGTTACTAACTATTAGTGGACCTTCAGGTAGCGGTAAGACGACCGTGGCGAGTGGATTATCGCAAAGGCTCGGTTTTGTGCATATTTCGGCAGGAGAGGTATTTAGAGAACTTGCACGCCAGCGTGACTTGAGCCTCGAGCAGCTGAGTAAGCTTGCAGAAACAGATCCTGAAATCGACAAAATGGTTGATCGGCGGCAAGTAGAGCTCGCAAAGTCGCACGAAAATGTCGTCGTTGATGGGCGGCTCTCAGGCAGGGTCATTAAGGGGGATATTGCCGTTTGGTTGAAAGCGCCGCTGGGAGTGCGAGGAGATCGAATTGCACGAAGAGAGGGTAAGGAGCGCGCGACCGCTTTGCACGAAACGCGGACGCGTGACCGCAGCGAGGCCGCAAGATATCTCGCGTTCTTTAATATCGATACAACGAACCTTGACGTATATGACCTTATTATAGATACGAGACACTGGGACCAATTCGCAGTCATAGATATTGTTACGCAGGCAGTGAGGACACGTCGGGAGATTGGCTAACGATGACGAATTCTGACGACGGTCAAAGGACAGTGGACGAGCTTCTTCGAAAAGGCGTAATAAACCTCGATAAACCCGCCGGGCCGACGAGCCACGAGGTTGCTGCATGGGTTAAGCGAATTTTGCAGATAAAAAAAGCCGGCCATAGCGGGACATTGGACCCGAAGGCTACGGGAGTGCTTCCGATGATGCTGCAGGATGCCACCAAGGCGGTCGGAGCGCTCGTGAGATTGCCCAAGGAGTATGTCTCCGTGCTTCATTTACATAAACGGGTCACAGAAGGAGAGCTGCTGGATGTGCTAAAAGAGTTTACGGGCGTACTCTATCAACGTCCGCCTCTAAAATCAGCGGTAAAGCGTCAAATTCGCAAACGCGAGGTTTATTACATCGACGTGCTCGAGCGCGAGGGCAACGACGTCTTACTCAAAATAGGATGTGAAGCGGGAACCTATATTCGCAAACTGTGTCATGATGTGGGCGAAGCACTCGGCGTCGGAGCGCACATGCAAGAGCTTCGAAGAACGAAAGTGGGCACATTTGATGAATCAAAGCTGACCACGTTGCATGATTTGACAGATGCATACCACTTCTGGATCGAAGATAACGACGAAACGCCGCTACGTGACATTATTATGCCTCTTGAGCGCGCTCTAGCACATCTCCCAAGGATCATAATCCGAGATACCGCAGTCGATGCCATTTGTCACGGGGCTCGACTCGCCGAACCTGGCGTTATTTCTCTGCCCCCTCTTGACGCGAAACAGCTGGTGGGCATATATACGGCAAAGGATGAAATTGTAGCTTTAGGCATTTCTGTTCTTGAAGGTGGGATAGTTGCCGAAGTCAAAAGAGTGATGATGGCGCCTGGTACGTATCCACGTTCCTGGAAGTCCAAAAAGAGGAACACGCCCTCTAGCGGTACGTAATAACTGTCGCGGCTTCAGACAACGGTAAAAGCTCCATTCATGGTCTTTTGCATGAGTTAGGCAAATATTTTTACGAGACACTCATCGTTTCTGACCCCACTCGGCTAAGCCGCGAGCGATCATCATTTAACTTTTAAGGTTTTACGTTTATTGGATGAAGATATGCGCCGTGTACGGATCCTCTAAATCAGGAAAAACGACGACCGTTGTTGAGATCGTTAAAGAGCTGCGGCTGCGCGAGTACTCAGTAGCAACGATAAAAAACGTTCACGCAAACGACTTCGTCTTCGATGCAGTTGGGAAAGACACATGGCGCCATTGGAAAGCTGGAGCTGAGGTGGTAGGCTTGCGTGCGCCAAGTGAAAGCATCCTGATGATAAAACGGTCAATTATGCTCGATGAGCTGATAAGCCACATCCACAGCGATTACTTGGTAGTGGAGGGATTCAGAGGAGCAGCTCTTCCTAAGATATTATGTGCAACGGATGAAAAGGGCGTGGAAGGCGAACTGCAGGATACCGTCTTTTGTATTTCAGGAGTGGTGTCTGCGCAGCTCTCGATTTTTAAAGGGATTCCAGTCATTAACGCGCTTCTTAATATTGCTGAGTTAGTCGATCTTGTCGAGCGGAGAAGTCTTAAGCTGTAGTCGCCATTCCTGCTTTTATACTTCGGCCTCATTTATTTTGCGCGTGAGTCGTTTGAGGTCGCTCCTCTTGTTAACATTATACAGCAGTGATTCATCGCGAATAATAAGCATCGTTTCTTGCTGTAATTGATCGGATAGGCTCGCATCGACGATGTTTATGCCGCTAGGAACTAGGCTTTTTGCACCAGCGCGGAGCACGAGGTCAGGTCTCATGTTAGCCTCCTCGCAAAATTTAGAGGGAAGGTAGACCCCAAGTGCAGGACTCTGGACTTTTTCCCGATGCTTGATAATCTTGTCGATGAGTTGATGATTGATCAGTGGAAGGTCCGCCGAAATGATGAGGACTGGGCCTTGAAGACCTAATTGTTTCATAGCCCATCTATAATCTTGGATATACCCCTGACCCGGCGCTGTAAGTACCGGAACGCCGGAGCTTCTTGCCCAGCGCGTTGTGCACGGGGTATGGTGGGACGTGACCACGACGACACTTTCAATTTGCGATTGCGTCAGGGCAGCGATGACGTGCGCAACGAGTGGTTTTCCTGCGAACTCTAATAGCGGTTTTTCTACGCCGCCTAAACCGAGCCTTTCACCTTTGCCGCCGGCCATAAGAAGTGCAAGCACGCAATCACCTATAAGAGCCCTATAACAATGAGTGCGGTCAAACGTCCTAACTCGTTAGAAGCTCCAATTACGTCGCCGTTAATTCCACCGAACGCCATATTAGCGAGTTTCACCAGTCCAAGCGACAGAGCGATAGGGGGCAGCAACACAACGATACCTTTGACGCCAAAACAGACAGTGGCTACTGCTACTGTCAGCAGCAGTGCTCCCACAAAAGTCAACAGGCCACTTCTCTCAGAAAAACGTGATCCAAGGCCTTTGTGTGTCGCATTTCCCAGCGAAGCAACTTCGACCATGGAAAGCTTTGCTGCAACTTCAGCTGTGACGAATGCAGGTATCAGAGTGGCTGTTTTAATAGATGTTACTGCCGAGAAAAGCAGGAGGAACGCGAGCGCACAAAATGAAATCCCCCCTACACCGATGTACGGGTCTTTGATGACTCGAAGCCGCTCTTGTATAGTGCCGTGTTTGAGCAACCCATCTCCGACGTCAGCTAGCCCGTCAAGGTGCATGAACCCTGTCAACGCGTACAGTGCCACGAGCGTCAGGCCTGCGTGGACAAAGTCGTTTAGCTGTGGAACGAAAGTAAGCGCATAACTGATCCCTCCAGCTAGGAGTCCAACAGTGGCTCCGACGATTACGAAAACCCACATGTGGCTGGCCAAGCTCTCGAGGTCTTCCTGCTTGAATCCCACCGGAATCGTCGTTAGGAATCCGAATCCAGATCGAATGGAGTTAATGAAGCGTCGTGGCATCAGTCGCTCCTCGATCGTACATGTTTGCGGAAACTCCACCAATCAAGCCAGCGACAATGTCATCTAAGAACGGCCCAAGCGAACTGAGAATTCCTGGTTTTAGTCTGTCGAATCGAGCATAGTCAAAGTGCCCTTTATAGCCGCCAACGTAAATCGATATGGCCATGCCCAATACTTCGTCTGCGATTAAAAAAGTCAGGTCCTTTTCGTAAGCAGTAGGGTCGAGTTTTGGGATACGGCCCTCCCGTGCATCTCGCTCTAACGCTATTCCCACATACAGAAGGACCCACAAATTTGGATCGGTGAGAGCGCGATCGAGCTCGCTAGAAAAAACCTCTCTGGCACGTGCTTCGGTCTCGACCCCTGGATGCGGACACCACAGCAGCATAGCTGTATCGACAATATCTTCGCGCTTAATGCCCATATGCTTAAGAAAATCGTCTGTCATCCTCTTGATGCCCTATATTTCCTTTGGTGGCTTGAATTGACAATTTGTGAACGACATAGACTTACTGCCACAGCTCACGAGAACCGCCCTGGCTGTCGGTCAATCTTTAAGACTGTTATGCTTTGAGCGCTATGACATAGCCGATCATATCGCCTCCGACCGACTTTAGAAAATAGCGATATTTGACCAAGCAGGCTATTTTGCGATTTCGACCTGACAATCTTCATGTTGAACTCGTATCCCTCGTCTCGAAATAGTGCCGATTTGTCTGGCGCCGTCGCTTAGGTTTATAATGCGTGTCGCTTCGTGTTCAGGTGCAATAATTACAAAGCCCATTCCCATGTTGAAGGTCTTGTACATCTCTTTCACTTCGACGCCCTCTGCTTGAATCATTTTGAATATCTCTTGAGGTGTGAGCGGATCTGACAAATCAAAGCCTAGGTGCGTAAGCCTCTTCAGATTTAGAAGCCCCCCTCCTGTAATGTGCGCCAAGCCGTGCACTTCGCAGTTCCTACTAATGTCGAGTACCTCTGAGTAGATCCGTGTAGGTACTAGCAGCTCTTCGCCAAGTGTCCGCTCCATACTTCCGTAACGCGTATGAAGGCTGAATTTGGCCAGCAGTTTGCGCGCAAGGGTGAGTCCGTTACTATGGATGCCGCTGCTTGGAATGCCGATAATAGCATCTCCCTCCTCGATCTTGGGGCCGGTCACAAGCTGTTCTTTAGCAGCAATTCCTATGCAGCTCCCTGCCAAGTCGAACCCCCTTATGATATCCGGCAAGCTTGCGGTTTCACCACCTACTATAGACACGTTAGCTATCTTTGCCCCTTTTGCGAGCCCTTGTCCGATTTGGTCGGCAATAGAAGGCTCAATGCTCTCCATCGCCAGATAATCGACAAATGCAATTGGCTCCAACCCCATTGCATAAAGGTCGTTGACGTTCATTGCCATGCAGTCGATTCCAATGGTCCGCCAGTTTCCCATTTCTGTCGCAATAAGAACCTTCGAGCCCACCCCATCGGTGGTGATGCCTATAATGAAATCGCCCATATCCAACAGGCCGGCATAAGCACCGTCTATGCTGATTGGTTGGCCTCTTCCCTTTTTTTTAGCCTTAAAATGTCTCTTAAGGGCTCTTATTGCCTCTTCTTCGACTCGGATGTCGACTCCAGATTCCGCGTATGTATGGGGGTGCTGCGAATTCATATATGACCTATGGGTGTAGCAGGCATTAAGGCGTGCTCAGGTGACAAAAGTGCATGCTGCGTCGCAAAACCTCTCACGACTGTCGACTTTTACCGCGTGCTTATCGAGGAATGTGCGCTCGGCTAAAAGCAAATAGGGCTTTTACCTTAAAAAAAGATCGTTCGCATTGCTGCGCAAACAGTCTGGTTAGTTAAGAGCGATAGCTGCTTCTCTTAGCGCTGTTTAAGTTCTGAAAGAGCAAACTCTTCATGAAGACTCTCCACAGCGCGTCGCACTGAATCTCGGCCTAAAACGAATGAGACGTTATGCTCAGTTGATCCTTGGCTTATCATAATGACGTTGACATTGATACTCCCCATGCGGCTGAAAATCCTGCCGACTATACCGGGCGTTCCCGCCATTCTAGAGCCAACAACTGCAATCGCACTCACGTCCTCGTTGCATGAGATCTCTTTGATGATGTTGCCGTTAAATTCACTCTTGAGGCCGTGGAGAGCGTTTAAGGCACTACTTAGATGCTCTTCTTCTACAAGCACCGATATATTCGACTCACTCGATCCCTGACTTATCATAATGATGTTCACCCCTACGCTCGCAAGTTTCGAAAACACGTGGGCCGCGACACCAATGGTTCCAGCCATGCCGGCGCCAGAGAGTGTAATGAGGGCGACGTTACTAATCGCCGTCACTGCCTTGACGAGACTCTGATCATTAGTGACGGCGTCGACGATAGTGGTGCTCGCGCCGCTGGGATTAAAAGTATTCTTCACCCGAACAGGGATTCCCTTAATCACTGCCGGTTCCATTGTTTTTGGGTGTATGACCTTCGCCCCAAAGTACGAAATCTCCATCGCTTCGATGTAAGACACCTGCGGAAGTGTGCGTGCGTTGTAAACGAGCTTGGGATCTGCGGTCATGATGCCATCTACATCGGTCCATATCCATATCTCGTCCGCATCGATGGCGCTTCCAATAATCGACGCTGTGTAGTCAGAACCGCCCCTGCCAAGGGTTGTAATGATGTTATGTATGTTGTATGCAATGAAACCGGTGATGACGGGCACAATGCCAGCCTCAAGGAGGGGAACGAGGCGCTCGTGGACGCGCTGTTCTGTGATCTCCGTTGGTCGTGCGCCGCGATGCTTACTATCGGTGATAATGCCTGCTTCGCCGCCCATTAAAAAGACTGATTGGATTTCAAGCGATTGTAAAGCGCCTGAGACGATTGGAGCAGATAGCCGTTCACCAAAAGAAGAGATGTAGTCATAAGATCTGTCAGTCAGCTCGCCAAGATGGAATATGCCAGTGAGGGCGTTTTTAAGTTCTTCGAGCCTCGTCTCGATTTCTGATATTACTTCAGTAACGATCATCTCATCTTCGATTGCGGCATAGCTGGCGTCGAAATGTCTCTTGCCTACGAGGTGAACGAATTCTGAGACCTCGGTAACCTCGGCGTATTCGCTGGTCAGGCGTTCTGCTACAGTTTGAAGCTCGTCAGTCAATCCCGACATTGCAGAAACGACTATGGCAATCTCGTTTCCTTGGTCATAATAGCTTCGCACGAGCTCTCCGACCTTTTTCATTTTTATGCCATCTCCAACGGAGGTGCCGCCGAACTTCATCACGTATCTCATTTTATCTAGACCTTGCAGGCTGCTTTTGAGCTAGTTTATCCCGATTGATTGTATTAAAGCCTTCTGAAGAAATGGAGCTTTGAGAATACCATCAAAAGATACGTTAGTAGCACAAAAAAGCCCGAAACTGGTAGTGCTAAGAGCATCTGTGCTGGAGCTATCTACACTTGTCTAACACTCCTTTTTTCGCCGGAGGGCCCTACAATTTTAA
>JBAXDW010000004.1:0-20938 GCA_037140755.1 Methanobacteriota archaeon | reverse complement strand
GGTACACGGTGCTTGTCGCGACCGACGACGATATTCCTGACGAGACCGTCTACGAACCTGCTACGGAGTTGAGGCGCAAAGTCATCGATTCAATACGGCGCGTCGCTCCCGAAGGTTATAGGATTATAAAGCACGAAATCTCTGAAAGCTACATTTTGTTCATAGCATCAGAAGAGCCAATCGAAGACGAGTGGATAAACCGGGGACACAAGCTGCTCAAAGAGGCGGGAGTATAACGATGTTGGAGCCTCTCATGTACACTGGCGGCGTGTACCGCCATGACGAATTGACGGAGCTTGTTGAGGATCTCGGCGGCCATATACTGCAAAAAAACGTCATGCAGCTCGAGGTGGTGCTCTTGGTCCTCGTGCCTGCTGACGATATCAGCGTTGTAGAGGAAAAAGCAGCGGAACTCTTGGGAACGATCATCAGGGCCCCACTCATCGGCACCGAAATCGCCGTAGTCGCACCAAGTCTTGCGTATCACCATATGCCGCACCCAACGTGCGATATCGCAGAATATCTCCGAAGAAATGGAGCAAAGACAAATATCATTGGCCTAGCTCGAGGGGTGGGCCGGCGCGCGGCACAGCTCACCAAGAGCGAACGCGGGCTGATCAACGAACACGATTTAGCGTTGTTCATTCTAGGAGATTTCCTAAGTTGTATAACGGACGTCAAATATCAGCTCTACGAGGACCTTGAAGTTCCGATAATAGTAACCGGAGGCCCAGAATGCGATGCAGTTCCCTACGCGTATGCCTACATCGGAGGAATAGGACGGCGCGCTAAGGGATTTCACCGCTCGTCTGAGTTCGCAATCTTAGATAGCATCGTCGAAAAGATCAGCAAAGCGCTCGATGAAAGACGCGAAGAGCTTGAAAAGGACCCACTATCGGTAAGTCCGTTTCGCCTTATGGACGAGATTACACAACAAATTCCTGAAGTTGGTGAGAGCCTTTCCCCCACGCCGATTACGATGCATTTGGACGGTATGCGTATTAAGCTTCCATATGACAAGTATTGCGAGAGAGTGCGGAATGTCAAATTCATTGAAGGTCCCACTTTATCTGACGTGGCAGAAGTAAGACCGTCACATATGCGTGAATATTTAATCCTAAAAATCAAAACGAAATCGGTCGCAGGATTTGCTCTTTAGCTGCAGCCTCTCCAGTAGCAAACTACACAAAAGCACTGCCCAAGCGATGCGGAGTTCGAAGCTACTACGTGCCTATAGCATTGATCGTGCGTATCAATTCTGTGAAACCTTCTATTTCTTTTTGCAGCACTTCTTCACGCTGTAGGCCGATGCTCATCTCGCCATCAACCGTAAGTTGTTCAGGTCCGCGCCGTACGATTCGGTACACTCCGTCGGCACGCAGCGCCTCTGTAACAGCCTTATCATGCACCATTGCCCGGCCAGGGATGATGACAGTCTCGTCGATGTCCTCCAAGTTCAGCTTTTGAATGTCGTCCAGCGTGATGAGACAAGCGATCTCTTTTTCGGTGTTCACGACGTTCACGTTCGGCGCTATACGCTTAAATATAGAACGAAGGTACGGCCCCGCCACGGCGCCAGTGATTACAGTGGTGCGTTTTCCAGTTCTCGGCAGGAACGCCTCAGGATTATTTGCCACGTAAAAGGGCGATCCGATTTCCGGGTCCCACAGCGGAGTGCCAGTCACTCGCAGCTTATACTGGTCGTTGATGCTGCTAACGAGCTCTCTAAAGCTCTCAATTGGCTGAGACACAATGCTGCGCATTACGGGCGCATTTCCAAGAATGAGCCCCTCCTTAGCTTGATTCGCGAATCGCATCAAAATCAAACCCCGTGCCCCCAGCGCCTCTAGATCATCACACGTTCTTCTGAGAACATCGCCGTCGTTGATCCCCGCTATGATGACCGCGGCTGCATAAACGTCGCACGACGCGCAAAAGGTCGAAAGACATTCAAGTGATGCCTCAGGAGTGGGGTCCCCCATATAGCGTTTGCGCAAACCAGGGTCAGTCGCAAAAACGGTAAACGAGACTTCACGCACGTTGCAGTCGATTAACGTCTCTGCAGGTTCGCTGCTGTCGAAGCCTTTTCCGCTTGTATACCCGAGATGGATCGGGACTTGAAGGCTGGAGAGCAACTCGGCTAGCTCGACCAAGTGAGGATAACAGCTGGCATCCCCTCCGCCACTTATCGTGACCTTTTCCGGGTCTTTTGCACTCATCTTGAGAGTGGCGTGGACATCTTGCGCTACGCGTAAAAGTGGTTTGAAACCCGCGTACTTCTCAGCAATCGCTCTCCCGCAGTAGTCACAGCCCTCGCTGAGAGGCGAACAGAAACGGCAGCCGAACGGCGTAAAGTCCTTTACCTTCTTGAAGTAGCAATAACTACAAAACCCGCGACAGTCAATCCCGGGCTTCCCCCCCACATCAGCAAGGAGCTCCATGATTATCTATAGCACGGCAATTCCATTAACCAGTATTATAATTTAAAAAATATAAAAGTTTGCCAAAAAAATAAAAAAAAAGGGGGGGGTTAGAACGGATTTGGAAGCCCAATTTCCGCTCTTTCCGCCCTGGTCTTCTCAGAGCGATCCCACTTGCTCTGCGCGAGCCTTGTGAGCATTTCCATACCAAACTTGCCGGGATCGATTGGCTTACTCTCAAACAGTCCTACCTCAACCGCGCTCTCGAAAAGGTTTTTCCCAGTCTGAGTCCGCGGCATTACGGTCGACCACCCATCAGGCGAACCGATCGAACCGGTCGAGATGTCGGCAGTCCGCGCAGTCAGGTCGGGACATAAAAAGCAACCCGGCTGAACGTAGTTGTGAGTGAGCTTCACAGGGACTTCAACACGTTCGCCCATACACGACGTGACGATCATCTTGCCTTTTGAAACGTCCATCTTTGAGACTTGTTCAATATTCACTTTGTGAATTTCTTCGACGATCGCTTTGATTCCCGTGTAGCTGAAGTTCTCAGTACAGAATATGCCGAGAAGCAATGCCATTTTTTGGGGCAGATGGCGCGCTCCAAATGGATAGAGCTGCATCTTTCGAACCGCATAGGTTAGGCAGTGCATTCCTACTATCCCGATCTTATCGAGGGCGTTCTCACGTGCCGCAATTTTCAGCGCGTGATTCAGCGGACACACTACGTATTTGGTGCCGGCCGCTGCGATAATCTCCTCAGGTGTTGTGGCTACATATGGCACTGGATTCCAAGGTTCTTCGGTTGGCATGGCGACGATAGCGCCTTCAATCACGCCTGTTTCAAGTGCGTGTATAAGAAGAGTGCTCACTATGCCCCCATCTTGCGATTGTCTCTGGAGCATCTTATCCGTCGTTTTTACCGTCATTATGTCAAGGTATTTGCCAAGAACCATTTACTCCACCCCCATGAGGCGCTTCTCGATCATTTCAAAGCTCGGCTCGAAGCTCCTCGGACATTGCGCATAGCACGCTCCGCATTTTATACAGAGCTCCTGGTTGACGTGCGGGCGCCCATAGTCCATGTCAATCGCCCGCGTTGGGCACGCCATGGCACAGGTGCCACACCCGATGCACAGTCCGTTTCCGATGATCTTCACCAAGAGGTCGCAGCCGCAAGCAAATCCTGCGAGTTTGGCAAGGGGCGTAAGGTACTCTAAGTCCGCCCCGATCGCCGCGAGTATGGTGTTTGCGATCACCTCAGGACCTGTAGGGCATCCAGGAAGTGCGAAATCGACCTTAACGAGACTCGCGACGGGAACGAATGATTCGTGCGCTGGCGTTGCCGATTGGCCACCTACACTGAATCGAGTCACGCAGCCTGAGCTCGCACAACCGCCCATGGCGACTAAAAATGTCGAATTCTGTCGAATCTTGCGTATGTCGTCAACCTGTCTCTTGTCTTGCAGACAAATAGAACCGTGAACGATGGCAATATCCATTTTGTCATCGGGGATCTCTCGTACATCCGCAAGCGTGGTCTCATAACGATAGTCTATCGCGTCGAGCAAATCAAGAAGAATGTCGTAGTTATCGGTTAGCGATATAAGACATCCTGTACATCCACTCATCACTGCCGTTAACACTTTCGGCTTTGCAGCAGCCATTTCTTTCACCTCCGCCTCCGCTTCCGCGGGCTTTACTGTTATCTCCGGTTGAGCAGCCTCAATTTTCTCTTCTGCAGCCGGTGGGTTGGCCCTCTCCTTCTCTGAGATTTTGTCGGCGTCAGATTTCTTCTCTTTCTTCCAAAACGGGCTCATAAAAATCCTCTACTTCCTTTTTGATTAACTCCATAGCATTGGGAATTGATCCACTAACTTCTTCTGTAAGTCCAAATTCGATTTGCTTCCAACTCTTCGGCTGGCACGCAATGATGGTGACATCACATCGTTCTTTCAAGTCGTTAAGTGGTGTTGACGTCTGCCAGCATTGGTAGTCGGCGTAGCGGTGCTCGTCGACGTCGTCTGTCGAAAGCTTCTTTAGCTCTCCAGGAGCGCCTCCGAAGTCAATCGAATCAACCAGCACGAGCTTCTTGCATCCAAGAATTCCAAACAAGAAGTACCCTCTGCCGACGTCGACGACCTTCAGTCGCTTTGCGCCGTTCAATGTCTGCTTTAGGATAGGAACTAAGGACGTCGCGAAGCCATTGTCACCATAAAGTGGGTTTCCACAGCAGGCGATAACCGCCTCAGCATCGCAAATCGATTCGCTCACTTCAGATCATCTTGTTCTCAATGATGGCTTTTTCCGGATCCAGCACGATCATATGCGTTGCACATGAGTTGCAAGGATCGTACGCTCTGACTATAACTTCTGCGAACTTGTAGTGATCCCCTTCTAGGGCTTTGCTAATGGTTGGATAATTCCACGTCGTCGGAACGAGGCAATTATAGTAACGAATCCTGCCCTCCTTGACCCGCGCCATATGAACGTTCGCGCCGCGAGCTGCTTCGTTGATTCCGATTCCAAGCCCGTTATCGCCGAGACCGGCCACATTTACTTTTGTTACGCCGCTTGTATTGAGTTCGTCGAGGATGTTCTCTGCTCGATGAACAAGCGTGGCTAGTTCGCGAATCCGAGCCCTGTGGATACCCATCGCGCCCCTATCAGCGAATCCCTTGAACGTCACCGCTCGTGCACGGGGGCCGACTTCCACCGGTTCGCCGCCAACAAGGCATATCGTGTTGTTTGCCTCTAGCCCAACTTCAAGCGAGCTGTACCAGTTGTTCGGCTGTTCTTCGTTAAACGTGTCCCAAGGGAAGGCCGTTCTGTCGCCGTACGTCAAGTCCGAAGCAAACACGTTGTAGTCATGCAGCCCCATATCAGACGGATATTCAGAGTCCTTGAACAGGCCCATCATGAAGTCAGTGTGTTCGTTTGCAAGTTGTTCATAGGTTCGCAGACTACTCTGCAATTTAGCTTTTGCGAGATCGCTGATGTTGTGCTGCATCCCACCTATAACAATATCAGGCGCGTGTAGGCCTTCTCCACCGACCACATCGATGATGTTCTGGGCGACTTTTCTCATTCCTTGACAGCGCTTCATGGCTTCTGCGTAGACGTTTTTGTCAAAACCGACTCCGCACCCAAAATCTGGGAAAATCAAGATGCTATGAAGCGGATGGCTGTGCATTTTGTTAGCAACGGCAGCGAGTTCCCGTAACAACATGCCGTCAGTTGGGGGCTCAACACCGATTGAGTCCTCGACGGCCTCTGTCGAAGCGCAAGCATGAGTGATGGGACAGATCCCACATATTCGTGACGTTGCCAGTGGTGCAAACTCCATCGGCTTTCCGATAAGGAACTTTTCAAAATTCCTGACCGGCGTTATGCTGAAGTAGTTTCCTTTTTCCACTATGCCGTCATCGTTTGTCTCTAGAACTAACTTGGAGTGCCCTTCGACACGAGTCACAGGTGCCATTTCAACTACATTGGCCAAACTATTAACCTCCTTTTGGTGATCTATCAGATAGTCAAAGTTTATTGCCGCTCATACTATAAAAGATTAGAACGCCTTATCATCGATGCGGCGGCGACTACAATAAAGAACACGCTCCGCACGCTCACGACGTTGAGGAATTCGAGATGAGGCTTGGACTCTATAAAGATGTAGCGGAGATCAAAAACCTTTTACAAAAGATCGTCGAGAAGATGGGCTAGAAGCTTATATCACATCGATCTACTCTGATTAGCTAAAATTGTCGCTCAGCGCTCAAGAAGTTGGTAGCCCTGAGCAAACTCTTTATTAACTTCGACCACTTCAGCAGCGAGCTCGCGCTGTGACTCAGGGACATCGCCAAGCGCAGCGACCTTCGCAATGGAGTCAACAACTTGCGCGTCTGAGACGAATCGACCATCCGGCAGGTCAACGCCCGTCACGAGTGCTCTTGTCGACACGAAGCTGTTGCACCCAATATTTGCTTTGAAAATAGTCACACCAAACCCAATGAAGCTTTGGTCTCCGATCGTGCACGGCCCATGAACGATGGCTGCGTGGGCAACGCACACTTCTTGGCCTATTCTGATTGCTGCTCCCTTCAAGGCGTGCATCACGACGTTATCTTGTACGTTGGATCCGCTGCCGATTACTATTGGTCCTCCTTCGTCCCCACGTATCGACACATTCGGTCCGACGAACACGTTTGAGCGGATTTCGACGTCACCGATCACAACTGCCGATGGATGGACATAAGCAGTCTTGTCGATGAGTGGCGTTTTTCGATCCATCCAGGTTGTTGCAGGATTCTCTTCGATCATCGTTACCACAGCGTTTGACTTGACGAACGCGATTCTACTTCAAACTTACTAGATAAAGAACGCTGCTGTGACCTTTTGTCAGTCGACAAGAAGACTCTTGCCGTTGTCGAACCCGACTAAATCGCGTTGACTGCTCTCACAAATAACAATGCGTATCCGAATTTTAAGCCACTGTAAAAAAAACTATATTACACCCTAACACTAGGCACTTTCGAAACTGCGACAAACAATACTTTGGAGGTCGTTGGTCGAAATCCTATGCGCTGCTCGATTGTGGTATTGGTTTTATTAATGAGTTTTTGAGTCAGTTCGATGGTCTTTAGGTACTAACTGACTGCGGTCTTCTGGGCCGAGAAGAATATGAAAAAAACGAAGAAGATATAGAGCAGCGGCTGGTTTAAGAGGACTCCCCGGAACCCAAGAACGCCGATAAAGCCCCTACACCAGTTTATCCTTATTTCCATAGTGCTTACCACGACTAGTCTCGTACAGGCAGGCCCGTACAAAAGTCTTTATGAACACGTTCGTTTTGCGTTTTTCACAATCTTAATCTCTTCGATCTTACCTTGCTATCTGCTTCGTCTCCGTCCTTGCTTAGTTACACAGATGCACACTTCCTTTCACGGCAAAAGAATTGCCGAGCTATCGAATTGATCTCGAAAAAGCGGACAATTAGGACGATTGCCCGAACAGATGGTTGGATACTCGACGCGTCCTCTGTCACAGCCATTATGAGCAGAGGGTCTGTCCTATAGAGCGTGCAACCGATCTGCATGCACACACACCACGTCCAAAGCGTGAAGTAGGCGCGCGAGTCCGATTATCAGGCTCCCGCGTAAATACCAAGAACTAGCAGGCTCAAGCGCAAGCCTGAAGTAGATCGACAAGACTAGTAGCCATCAGTTACTGAATCAGGTCGTCATACGGATGAGTTAGTCCTTGGTCTTGCCGCTGGCAGTGTTGTCGCTCTTTGTCTTGCCCTTATCCTTAGTACCGTGAGAAAAAGCAGAAAGCGAGCAATGAGAACGCCGAAGTCTAAGAAAATGACTGCGCACGAGAGAAGGATCATCACAGTCGCGCTGCTCTTTATGGCCATCGTTCTGCTCCTAGGAATTGGAACGTTCTTTGTTCTGTAATTTAACGAACTATTTAACCTCAACCCCCCAAGCTCGGCTAGCAATTGACAAAAATGAGCCAAACAGCAGTTTGCATGGTTAAAAAGACTCGACTGCAAAACTATGAATTGGTGAAATGTAGCCACCGGCTTGCTTAGCACGATTCTATTCAGCCCGCAAGCCTTGCCATCCGAATTTAAGAGCGCATTCATCGCATCCGCGGTATGGATTGATCGCTCTTTCTCTCCCCGATTCTACAAGATTCGGCATCGTCGTAAGCCAAAAAAGTAGCTCAAACGTATTGTTTCTGATCCCAAACTCACCTTCATTGCCGCCCATCTTTCTCGAATTATGTCGCCACAAAATCTACGCCATTCTGGTGCAAAAAATCCGCCACAATTTCGATAACATTGCCTAAAGTGTAGTTTCCGCCGGCAAGCACTCCGCTTCGTTCCAGCAAGAAGCCTATGTCGTCGTCGCTTGCGTTTTTAAGACGCAGAACGATCGAACCTTCCGCCTTGCACATGCCCGCGTAGATTCCATCTCCGTCACCGTCAGTAATGCCTATGATCGGAATGCCGGCCCGCGATAAGATGTCGCCGCTTATGGACGTTGTATCATCTCCGACCGTGATCGTGCAGATTGTTTTTTCATTGACGCATTCTAAGGTGCCTTCCGCGCAGTGGTTAATAACTGTCACCATCCCCCGTTTTAGCGGGCGCGCAGGCCGCGCACTGCTTTGACCGCAAGCTTCGCTGCCCGCTCTAAGGTAGCCGGTTTTGATATAAGCCGTACGCAGATTAATGTCCCCAATCTTGTCAAGCCCGTGGACCTTCGTCGTAACGCCTATTATGCCGACGATTCTGCCTTGTTCTTCTATGATTGACACTTCTTCGTCGGCCACTATCCCCACGACCTTTCCCTGAACGAAAACGGGCTCTCCTCGCTTGGCGCCGTGGACATGCCTTGAAACAACATCGCCAGTATGCTCGACAGACAAGTCTTTTTTTTGCTTTTCAATGAGAGTAAGCGATAGGTAACCGGACAAGTGCCTTGCTACATACTGAACGGTGCGGGACTTGGCCCCATCAGCGCCCCGCCAAAGGATAACACTGCCATCGGCCAAACCCGGTCGCTCCACCTGGATAACAGAACGTTTTACGCGCGACGATACAATCTGGCCGAAGACGGTTCCTGTTTCAGACGTTTTGCCGAAATTGGCAAGAACTAGAACCTCTTTGTCTGAGACCTGGTTCAACGCATCGCTCGTGTGTATGTTTTGAGATGTATCGATGAATGTCAGATGCTGATCTAAGGCGGCGACGCGGGCCATTGTCCCCCCTACGAGCGCATATACTGGCCCAAGCGCACGCAAAGCTTTCAAGATATCCGCGATTTTTCCAGAATCTATAAGTTCAGGACCGTGGATCACAAGTCCTATGTCGATTGCACGTTCTAGTGGCATAATCTTGTATCACTATAGATGGTCGTGCTCTACGCTTGAAATTGCTTTGTACCAACCTTTTTACAACCTACGGGAAGCGCGCGGACGTGCGCCTAGCGCCGAGCCAGAGGGTCCGATACCGGCCGTCACCAAGCCGCAGTCACACCCCCTTCGAGTCACACGCTCATGTCAATGGCACTGCGATCATTGGTGATAATGACGGTTGAATCTTATGGGGTAATCAGAGCCTCGGTGGTAGAGAAACAATAGACAACTGAGCTGCCCTTGTTTGTCAATAGACCGCCGCTTACATGTGAAAAGTCGCCGAGCGTATAATAACATGCATATCAACCACTAAATATCCGCTAACTCAACTTGAGAGCTCCCGACCCCTGCTAGAAAGGCATGCGGGCTGGTGCCCACAGAACATATCTAACTGAAGGTCATTATGGCACACCCCTGATATGTTCACGAGGCCCGGATATATCGCGGCATCATCACTCCGGGATAATAAAACCGACGATTTCCTGGTTCCAGGGATTTCTTCAGACTCTCGACCTTTTCAGCAGTGCCGCTTTCAACTCTTCAAAGATATTCCGCCGGCTAAATCTTTAATCCGGTGATGGCGTAACTGAAGTTATAGCCGGAGGCTTGGGCCGCCTGCTCCATCCATGTCCTTATAGCGCTCCAGTCGTAGCTGTAAGAATATTGTTTGCCAAAGTAATTAGACTGCTCAGTGATGCTGCCCTCCCGGGGGCCTGCTCCCGTCTTGTATGTCTCAGCCTTGAACCCGAACCCTGGAGAGATACCATCACCACCGCCGGAGACCCCGGAGCCCGTCTCTTTCAGCATCTCCGTGAACTTGAGCTCCCTTGCGGAATCGTCAACCCTGAACCTTGCGATGTACTCGAGCTTTTTCTTTGAGAGGAACGCCTTTCGCTCCGCGACCACGAGCGTAAGTGTGTAAGCCCCCTTCTTCTCCTTGAGCTCAGCGCCGATCAAAGCGGCCTTTCCCCTGATGTCATCTATCAAAGCCATCTCGCACCTCCGTCTCCATAGACATGTGAGTCTGTAACGCTAGTAATGCCCACTACCGCCAAGGATTTCAAACCGCCACCCTTCACATGATGCCCGTAGTTCAAAGATTGTTCCAGCTCATATGGCATTTGGCTCCGTCAAAATAAACTTGGGTAACAGAACTCGATGCGTTACAGGTCATTCAACCGTAACACTCTTAGCGAGATTGCGCGGCTGGTCGATCTCAGCGCCTATGTACTTAGCTGCATAGTACGCGAGTAGCTGAAGCACCACCGCAGCGAGCATCGGCGAGAAGAATTCATCAACGTCCGGTATCTTGATCACAGAGTCTACATATTTCACGATCTCGTCATCAGACGCGTTTGCGATCGCAATTACATAGGCGTTTCGCGCCTTTACCTCTTTTATGTTACCGAGCGTCTTATAATATGTCTTACCCTTCGGCACCAGCGCAATTACCGGCGTGCCACTGGTGATGAGGGCGAGCGGGCCGTGTTTTAGCTCTCCTGCCGGAAATCCCTCAGCTTTAATATACGAGATCTCTTTCATCTTCAGCGCGCCTTCGAGTGCGATAGGATAGTTAAGTCCACGTCCGATGAAATAACAACAATCCGATTCGCTAACGCGAGAAGCAGTTTTTTCTATATTTCCGATGTTGTCGAGCAGTGATTCGATAAGACCCGGCACCAACTTCATTGAAGTGATAATATTTCGTGACGTCTCAACGTCTGTAAGCTTCTTTAGTCGCGCCACGTAAACGCCGAACATGTATAGTATCAGTATCTGCGCTGTGAAGGTTTTTGTGGCAGCGACCCCGATTTCTATTCCCGATTTTGTTAAGAGAATTTCATCGGCTTTTCGCGTGATGGTGCTTCCGACCACGTTCGTAATCGCAAGCGTTAGGTATCCTTGCGATTTGGCCTCATTCATCGCCGCCAGTGTGTCGGCGGTCTCACCTGACTGACTGATGCAGATTGCGAGGGATTTATTGCCTGAAAGGAAGTTGTTATATCGGAACTCAGAGCTGTACTCAACACGGACTGGGATCCGTAGCAGATCCTCGAGTATGTACTTACCGAGAATCCCAGCATGGTATGAAGTCCCACAGGCGATGATACTAATACTTTCAATATCCTGGATCTCGTTTTCGATCGCTCGAAGTTCTTTAAAATCGATGCTACCTTCGAGCTCGCACAAACGATCTTCCATGGTCTCGCGCAGTGCCTTGGGTTGCTCGTGGATCTCCTTGAGCATAAAGTGCTCGTAACCACCCCGCTCCGCGTCTAGTATGCTGCCGTCCGCGATTGTGATGGTCTTCTCGACTTTCAAACCCTGCAATGTCGATACGGTCACGTTGTCCCTGGTGATCCGGACAATTTCTCCGTCGTCAATGTAGATAATCTTGTTTGTATATTTCCTGATTGCAGGAATATCACTCGCAAGGAAGTTCTCGCCATCCCCTAATCCCACGATCAGCGGGCTATCCTTTCTCGCTGCAACAATGACATCTGGCTCATTGTCCGATATGACAGCGATAGCATACGAACCTTCGACACGCAGCAGTGCCTCACGCACGGCACGCTCGAGATCGCCGTTATAGCACTCTTCACAGAGGTGTGCTAGCACTTCAGTATCCGTGTCAGAGCTAAAAATGTGGCCTTTGCTCGTGAGTTCCTCTTTCAGAGCTTGAAAGTTCTCTATGATGCCGTTATGAACCACGGCAATGCTGCCACTACAGTCGACGTGCGGGTGCGCGTTAGTGGAAGAGGGGACCCCGTGGGTAGCCCAACGAGTGTGACCGATTCCAACGCAGGCACTGTCGGTCAAACTCAAGATGCTCTCAAGGTCAGAGATCTTTCCTTCCGTTTTCGTTATATCAATTTCAGCACCGTTGAGCGTGGCTATGCCTGCAGAGTCATAGCCCCGATACTCAAGTCGTTTTAGTGACTCGACGAGAATAGGCGTTACGCTTCGGTTGCCGATACATCCCACTATGCCGCACATTCAACCGTCTCGCGAATTATTTCGATAAGGCCCACAACATAGGCAGTTGTGATGATCTATAAAAGTTCCGATTTTTGCTCCTGCTCAGTTTATTTTGAATTAGCTGCCCCCGCAGATAATGCTGGCGAGAAACACTAAGGGCTTATACCAATAATCCTATACTTGTTTATTTCTTTTCCCTGGATAACTTTTTATCGTAAAATGACTTACCCCCCACAACATGAAGGTCTTGCTAGTAGGTTCTGGTGGTCGTGAGCACGCGATGGCAATGGCGATAGCGCAGAGTGCAGAAGAGCCAACGCTCTACGCTGCGATGAGATACAAAAACCCCGGCATCGCCCGATTATGCGAGGATTACCGCCTCGTTAACGAAACAGACGTAGATAAGGTAGCAGATTACGCTAGAAACGCCGACTTGGTGGTGATCGGCCCGGAAGCGCCGCTGGCAGCTGGCGTTGTCGATGTGCTTAACGATCGCGGCGTCCGTGCTTTTGGACCTACGCGACAGGCAGCTTTGATAGAATCGAACAAGGGCTGGGCGCGCTCCTTCATGTCCCAACAAGGTATTAGCGGGTGCCCGAAATATTCACTATTCGACGATTTGAGTGCTGCTGATCGCTTCATTAACGAGAATATCGATGAAGGTAACTTAGTGATCAAACCCGTTGGTTTGACTGGTGGAAAGGGTGTCGTGATCGTCAGCAGCTATCCTGAGGGCAGGGACTACCTTAAGAAGCTAAAAGGGCCGGTCGTCATTGAAGAGTACCTTTATGGGGAAGAGTTCACCGTGCAAGCATTCGTCGACGGGAACGTGGTAGCGCCAGCACCGGCGGTTCAAGATCACAAGCGCGCCTTTGAAGGAGATCTCGGCCCGAATACAGGGGGCATGGGTTCTTATACAGACAAGTCTTACGTCCTGCCTTTTATGGATGAGGGGGACTACCGCTCTGCCGTCGCTATAATGCAAGACACGGTGGACGCTCTGAAAAGCAGCGGCATGACGTACAAAGGCATACTCTACGGACAATTCATGTTGACGAGAGCGGGACTTATGGTCGTTGAATACAACTGCCGATTCGGAGATCCCGAGGCGATGAACATACTTCCGCTCCTCAGATCTGACTTCGTTGAGCTGGCAGAATCGGCCATTGATGGCACTTTAAAGTCGACTGATTATGACCTGCGCGCAACGGTTTGCAAATATGTTGTGCCAGCCGGCTACCCCACAAACCCCAAACCAACCGCGATCACGATCGAAAAGGACCAGATTAACGCAACGCTGTTCTATGCTAGCGTCGACGAACACGACGGCACGATTGCCACAACCACATCCCGAGCTTTGGCAGTCCTCGGCGTGGCGGACACCATAGATGACGCGGAGCAACAAGCAGAACGAGCACTACAATTCATAAAGGGCGACGTCTTTGCGAGGCACGATATCGGGAAAAAAGAACTCGTACAGAGTCGTATCGAGCACATGAAGCGCATCCGAGAGAGCAGTTAAGAACTCACCTCTAGAGTATCCAAAATGAAAGATCTCATTTCTATCGGTGATTTAACCAAAGACGAAATCTTCGACATTGTGCAGCTTGCTGTCCGTCTCAAAGACGAACGATCGCAAGGGACGTTCTCAGAAGGTTTACAGCACAAAACCTTGGGGATGATATTTGAAAAGCCCTCGACTCGAACACGAACGGCGTTTGAAGTTGCTACAGTCGAGCTAGGAGGATATCCAGTCTACTTGAACTGGAATGACCTCCAGCTCGGGCGAGGTGAGACGATCGCAGATACTGCGCGGGTTCTCTCGAAGTACCTAAGTGGGATCGTTTTGCGGGCGACCAGCCATTCCACCATTATTGAAATGGCTGATTACGCCTCAGTCCCGGTCATTAACGCCCTCTCCGATCTTGAGCACCCGTGCCAGCTGCTCGCTGACCTGATGACGATTTACGAGAAGAGAGGTTCCTTCAGCGGCCTGAAACTGGCGTGGATCGGGGACGGAAATAACGTGTGCAATTCAGCCATACTCGCTTGCGCACTTTTAGGCATACGCATTGACGTCGCATGTCCGCCTGGGTATGAACCGAACGCTGACATTGTCCAGAGGGGTCAACAGCTCTCAGCAGTGAGAGTAATTCGCGATCCGCTAGAAGCAGCTTCCGCCGCAGATATCTTATATACGGATACCTGGATTTCCATGGGAGATGAAGCTGCTTCTGCACAGCGCCTGCGCGCATTCTCTAAGTACCGTATTGACGGAAAAGTGCTCGAAATAGCAAAGGACGACGCGATAGTGCTCCATTGTCTTCCTGCTCATCGAGGCCAGGAGATCACCGACGAAGTGATGGACGGACCACACTCGGCCGTTTTTGTACAAGCTGAAAACAGGCTCCACGCCCAAAAAGCTTTGTTACTCACGCTACCTCTATAGTTACCACGGCTCCTTTTTTTTACCGAGCTTATACCCTATGACGTTCACTGCAACATGTAAGAGCGGACTCAAAATGAGAAGGACAACTATTACGGAGAGCGTGAAGTTTTGGACGAACCAGTCGCTAAAAAAAATATATGTGAGCACCCATGCGCCGACGACAAAGTCGAACTGATCGGCGACGGGCAACGGGCTTCCTCGATCGAGGCCCAGCCTCCTTTTAAAGAAGCTCTTTATGAGGTCTCCGAGCATCGCGCCCAGTGATAGGGTGACGACGACGTAAATTGGCTCAAAAGAAGGCACACCAATTTGTGTGCTTTCTTTGATAAGTTGTAGGAACAAACCGACTGCTATTCCTGATAGTGTCCCGCCGATTAACCCTCTAAACGTTTTTCCTGGTCCAAAAATCCTCCTGCCGTCGACAAAGTTCTTACCGAAGTCGACCGGAGTTTTTCCTGCAAAGAGGACCGCGCTCGAGTTGGGTACGTAGGCAGGGAGCATAAGCCATAGGGCATCAATAACAAGCGTGAGCATTGCATTGCGAAAGGCGCATTATACGTATTAAACCTGTCTCCGGTCTGTCCAGAATGTTGATCGTAAATGCAAACAGCGTAACGACGCCACAGACGCTACTCCGCAGTATCAAACACAAAATAATAATAGTAACAGACTGAAATGTTCTGTTAGGAAACGCTGGAGAAATTACATGTCCATTTATGACGCGCCAGTGCCACTACCTAAGCAAACGACCTCGTTATGTCACGAGTGCCTTAGACCCATCGACGCCACTATCTACGAGAAAAACGGCCAGATTTGGATGGCCAAGGAATGTCCCGAACACGGGGCGTTTGACGAGTTGTATTGGTCAAGCGCAGAAATGTATCACAAGGCTGAGCGCTTTTCGTATAGCGGGCACGGAGTACGGAATCCACAACTGACACTTAAAGAAGCTTGCCCACTCGAATGCGGCCTCTGTGATGTCCATCTGACCTCTACATGCCTAGCAAATGTCGATGTTACGAACCGTTGCAACTTACGCTGCGAGTGGTGTTTTGCAAACGCGCACTCACGGGGTTATGTATACGAACCTTCGTTCGAGCAGCTCAGAGAGATGCTCACGACACTCCGCCAAGAGCAGCCTATTCCGACACTTGCAGTTCAGTTTTCGGGCGGCGAACCGACGTTGAGGGATGATCTCCCCGAGATCATCAGTATGGCGGTCGATATGGGCTTTATTCAGACCCAGATTGCGACAAATGGCATTAAGCTGGCAAAAGATGACGCACTTGCAGGGACGCTTAGACGCGCTGGGCTGAGCACGGTATACCTTCAATTCAACGGCGTTTCTAAGCAGACGGATAGAATGATCGAGCTAAAACGGAAAGCAATCGAGAACTGCAGGGACGCGGGACAAGGCGTCGTGTTGGTTCCCACGATTGGTCGGGGGCTAAATGATCACGAAGTCGGGAAAATAATCTATTTTGCAGCTCAAAACGTGGACGTTATAAGAGGGGTCAACTTCCAGCCAATGGCATTCACCGGTGCTGCAAACGACTTCCCTCCGGCGGTCAGAAACGCCCAGAGATTTACCTTGCCCGATCTCGCATTTAACATAGAGCGGCAGACGGATGGACAAGTGAGAGCCGACGACTTTTATCCTGTGCCGTGCGTTGTTTCCATTTCAAAACTCATTGAGGCTTACACGCGAAACCCTCAGATCGAGTTCAGCACACATCCGCACTGTGGTATCGCGACTTACTTGTTCATAGAGGACGGAAAGCTGATTCCGATAAACCGGTTCGTGGATGTCGACCGATTCTTTGAGCTTACCGAGAAGCTTGCGCAAAACCTGAACAACGGCGGTGTGCTGCGGAAGTCGGCAGCGCTGATGCGAGGACTGCTCGCACTGAATTCGCTTGTCAACGAGGAGAATCAACCTAAGGCCATTCAGTTTAAGGAGTCAATCAAGACGGTCCTGCTGACTCACGACTACAAAGCGCTCGGTGACTTTCACAAAAAAGCCATCTTTGTCGGCGGCATGCATTTTATGGATGCTTACAACTATGACGTTGAACGAGTCAAACGCTGCGCCATCCATTATGCGGTTCCAGGCGGCTTGATCATTCCATTTTGCGCATACAACAGCGGCCCAAGCTACCGAGAAGCTATAGAAAAGAAGTATAGCATCCCCCTAGAGGAGTGGGAGCGCACGAAAGGGAAGCTTCAGTTCGAAGGGCTAACCTAAAAGGAGATAGCCCGGCACGGATTCGAACCGTGGTCGTGAGATCCAGAGTCTCACATGATTGACCGCTACACTACCGGGCTTTAGCCGATTCTTGTCAGAGCACAGTGCTCGCCCGAGCGATGGACTCTGTTCTAGTGTCACGCACGACCATATATTTACTTAACGAAGACACTAACAACTCAATGATGTTGTGAAGGCACTCGCACACGCAGTTTTCGCTTTCGTTTTCTGCATTGTCGTTTTTGAGCTTGCAGTACCCGCAAGCGCAACAAACAAAGTATTCGTGCTTCTTTCTGGCACTATCGCCCTAACGCTAGCATCGGCCCCCGACGTCGACGCGCGCACGCCGCTACGACTTATTCGTCACAGAAGTGGATTATCTCACTCGATCTTTACCATAGCGACGTGTGCTTGCCTTTCATACGTCCTTTTCTCGCGATACCCCCCACTTGATCTGATCATCATACCCGCAATTGCGTCGGCTATAACAAGCCACATCCTTCTTGATACGCTAACAATGTCAGGTTGTCCTCTGCTTTGGCCACTGAGCCGTCACCGTTTTTCGGCGCACCTGTGCAAGTATGATAACCCGTTAGCTAACGCATTGATCGTTTTGCTCTCCTCTTTCGCGATCGTTGCCTTCATGTTGCACTATTGATCTCACCTAAGCTCCGCGACAGCTCAGTCTTTCTGAGGTAGCGAGACAAACTTCGGTTGACAGCAAAGAAGCTGTGTTAACGTTCTGGCGAAAAAAGACGAACACAATATTAAAGTATTCGAAAAGCCAATTTTGTTTGAGGATTTAGATTGTTCCCATCAAAGAAGGTTCAAAATCTGGTTGGTTCCAGAATTCAAGTCGAGATGAAGGGCGAAAAATGCATACTCGAAGGCCTTTTAATGAGTGCCGATGACTATCTCAACTTGCATCTTACAAACACGACAGAGGTTGTTGACGGAGAGAAGTCGCGAGTTCTCGGATCTGTAGTGCTCCGCGGCAACAATATCATTCTTCTAAACCCCGTAAACGACTAGTCCAAGAACTAACCGCGTGTGCTTTAAAAAAATATGCGATGCTACTTTGGGGGGGGAAGGGTGAATGACACCATTGTGCTCACATTTGATTATTCTACGATAAAAGGTGAGAGAAAAAGTGAACGCCGCACACGGCAACAATAACAAGCACGACATACTTCTAGCACAAGGCAAGATAGCACCGTGTATAGGATGCCACGAAGTATGTAATCCAGAGTACTGTTCGCTTCTCGATGAGTGGCTGGAACTGCTCATGTAAAACCCTCGCTTCTGACTTCGAGGCGAACATCCTGCCAAGTGGTTGGAAGGCTTTTGGCTTCATTTTCGCGCATTCTCGCAAGTTTCTAAATCGTGCATCTTTGCTTTGCTCTAGAGAGATCAACCTTTTGTTAAGATTCCCCCAGCTAACGTACGACACGTGGTTTTTCAGTAAATCAGAACCGAAACTGCAACAGTGTTATCATCAATGACGCCGCTTTTTTTGAGAAAGCGCGACTTGGCGCTGTTACAAAACGAAAAACGGCAACGAATGGAACTTATTACACAATGTTGAAATACTTTGATCGCGAATGTTAGTATGGGACTTATTTTGGGAAAACGCGACCTAAAGCTGGCCAAATACGCCGTGAAATGTTATTATGGCATAGACGACGGAGACGGAAAAATCGAAGTCATCGAGAACTTTGACAACAAGATGCCCGCCGTGGGATTTATCAACGATATAAAGGAAGGGCTGCAGACGTGGTGGCCACAGAACATCGGTATGAAGTCCAAAGTTGCACGGTTATCTGAGTCAGACTTTATATACTGCGTTAATGAGCTTCGGGCGAAAAACGGATCACCGCCAATTTCTTCAGATGGGACCTTGCACAAGAAATGGATGGAATGCATGGCATTAAGTGATCCACATATCTACCTGTTCGCTATCCGAGGAGAGAGAACGAAGCTCGTTTTGGTAAATACCAAGGTCATCTCTCAGAGCAAATCCTAACTCTTTTGAGAACGATCGCACCCCAGTTTTGCGTCCGCTGAAGGCATCTTATGAATGCGAGACGATCAGAAGACCATGTAAGTGGCGTCGACGAGCAGATCAGCGAGGTAGAGACGGAGATACGCGACACACCTTATAACAAAGCCACACAACTTCACATCGGTCGTCTAAAAGCAAAACTAGCGCGGCTAAAGGAGCAACGGGAGACGAAAGGCTCTCATAAAGGGACCGGATATGCACCAAAAAAGTCAGGTGATGCCACCTGCGTGCTGGTAGGATATCCATCCGTCGGAAAGTCAACCTTACTAAACGCGCTCACAAACGCAAAATCACCGGTCGGCACTTACGATTTCACGACGTTAAGTGTCATACCTGGCTCCATGGTGCATAAAGGAGCACGCATACAAGTCCTGGATGTCCCAGGATTAATCGGCGGTGCAGCAGCCGGAAAAGGCAGAGGCAAAGAGGTCATTTCAGTCGTAAGAAGCGCAGACATCATTCTGATTTTGGTCGACGTTTTTAGCGAATATCAAGTCGAAGTAATCAAAAAAGAATTGCATGAGGCGGGAATTAGGATAAACGAAAGCCCCCCACACATAGCGATAACGAAGAAATCCCGCGGGGGCATTTTGGTTAAAAAAACTCCAAAAGCTGCTGAAATCGATGAGGCCACGATAATTGCGATTCTGCACGACTTCAAGATCCACAACGCTAATGTTTTAATTAGAGACGAAGTTACAGTCGATCGATTGGTCGACGCGCTTATACCGAGCAGACGGTTCATTCCTGCACTAACGGTCGTAAACAAGATAGACCAGTCATCCAGCCCGACAGGGTTCGGTGATGTCCATATTTCTGCCGAGCACAACATTAACGTCGATCGTCGCAAAGATTTGATCTTTGAAAAACTAGGGTTTATTCGTGTGTTCTTAAAACCTCAGGGTAAAGCGGCAGATACCGAAAACCCGTTGATCTTGCGTTATAATTCGACCGTCGAAGAGGTCTGCAACCTTATGCATAAACAAATCTCGCAGAAATTCAGGTACGCTCACGTGTGGGGTCCGAGTGCAAGACACGCTGGTCAGCGCGTGGGACTAGACCACCAGCTGCTTGATAAAGACACTGTCACTTTAGTGGCCTCCCGCAAGTAGCTCTCTTGCCTAGGCTAAGTTGCTGCGAAGTGATTGTGGACAACGTGCTCGTGAACTACGAACTCGTGCGAGAGGGGTACGCGACGGCAACGCCTTATAAGCCCGACGTATCGTGTGAGGGGCTGTTTTACGATGCTCAGTTACAGGCGCAGCAAGCGCACCTCGGTTTGTGGCGCCCTAGCGCTGCATCGTAAGCATACGCGGTGAGATCAAGAGGGTTGGCGAACGGCATTAAGGCCATTGAGTTGATCCCCGTTTGCGACGGTAGCTTAACGACGAAGCAATTACGTTCGCTGAAAGCCCAGATCGCGTCGAATATGGATGCTCCCCCTTGGGCGGCCGTAATCCGACAGGGGGCAAACGGTCGCCGCACCGATGATAATGGCGGTCTGCCGCCCGACGCCCCAAGGAGTACACTTCTTCTTCGGACTTATGGGTTTGCAGCACGCTCTCCTAGACCCGCTCAAGCTGATTGATTTCACGTCAGATCAGTGCATCACATCCGTTCCGGCCCCCCATAGCCGATACGGTCGCGATCATAGCTGTAGTAGATATTTTCATATGGCATGCTAGCCGCGAGCGGGTCGACGTCGTAGGTGACCAGGCACAGCGCGTGTATCCCCGACTGCTGCGCTATTTGCAGGCTGTAGTCGGGGGCTTCGCCATAGGTGAAATCGGACTTGAACACGTCTAGCTCGGCGATGAGCTCGGGGTAATGGGGATACGAGATAGCGCGGTTGCTAATCA
>JBAXDW010000003.1:0-21522 GCA_037140755.1 Methanobacteriota archaeon | reverse complement strand
TACAGCAGTAGATCGCTCAGATGACAATCTGCCGGGCGCAATCTCAGGGCCACGGCGATCGAGACGGATAGAAGTGACTGAATCCGAAAGGGCCTCTGGAGAATCCGGAGCCACTCGGGCGAAGAACCCTCCTCGTTCGACTGAGCCCGTGCTGCAATTCGATGCTGATGGTTTTGTTGTCGGTGATGTGACGTCAAAAAAGGCGATGAGGAACAAGATACGGGGAAAGAGAGGCTCCTAGACGTTCTTTTTGCATAGCGTCGCTTTTTTTTGGAATGCACATTAATGCACGAAGCCTCGAAAGCATCACTCCCATATTGCGTCAGTATCGAGGTTCTGCCGTACCGTTTCCTTAATCAAGCGGATTTTTTGGCGGTCAAATGGATCAATGCGCGCTGTTAGTCTTTCTAATCGCTCAGCAGCGGTCAGCGTATCCAAATGAACAAGAATTACATTTACGCCGAGTTCTTGTGCTCGCGCGATAACGTGATTGGCCGGGTACAATCCACCGGTGAGCACAAGGCACGACATCGAAGTCGACAAAGCGGCAAGCTGCAAATCTGCTCTGTCGCCTCCGGTGATGACCGCCTTAGCAGGCACCTGTCTAAAATATTTAAGTGCCGATTCCGGCGTCATCGCGCCGATGAGGATCCTCTCTATAAGGCGATCTTCTCCCTCGACTAGGACTTCTCCACCAAGTTCTTCAGCTATTTCGAACGCGTGAAGCGCTTTCAGCTCCGTTAAGAAAGGAATTGACCCTATGATTTTTATCCCTCGTTTGACCATGTAGTTTTCAAATTCCTGATCTTGTGACTGATTCAACACAACGCCCTTGAGCTTAACCTTGAGCTTGTCGAGAAGGAGTTTGATCATCGCTACTCTGTCAAGCGAGTAAATGTCGGTCACAAGCAAGATCTCGGCGTTGAGCATTTTAGCAGTCTGAATGCTAGAAACGTTGTGAACGAAGCCTGTGCTAATATCTTTCGTTCCCTCGAGTAAAACTGCCTGTTTGTCGCTACAGATGCGGTTCAAGCCGCAAATGATGTCTGCAGCTTTGATGCCTCTGAAGAGGTTGTATGTAAAAGGCGACAGCAACGACTCATCCTCTAAGTCGAGGACGTTTTTCATTAAATACGCGTCTTCCTCTACTAAATTTCCTTCAACGTGGATAAGATTTTCACGGATAGGCTTATAGAACCCTAACACTCCTTTAAAGTTCAACGCAAGACCTAAAGCAACTACGGTTTTTCCGCAACGTTCAGACACGGAACTTATGACGAGTGTTGGGACCTCGCTTTTAAATCCCAATTTGTCCACCTCCGCCGTTTTTCAATAGCATTAGTCTCTCCTATCTATGACAACCAATGCATCTACAGCAATACAGCCCTCCTCTTGAACCATAAGCGGGTTAACCTCTATCTCTTGGATCTCTTTGAAATCCTGGCTGATTCTGCTCACGCATAGTATACTACGTGCTACAGCGTCGATGTCTAGAGCTTTTCTGCCGCGTGTGCCAAGGAGAATCGGGTATGACTTGACTTCAGCAATCATCTGCTTTGCTTCTACTAGGGTAACCGGGGCTAGCCGATGCGATACGTCCTTAAGCACTTCAACATATACCCCCCCTAGACCAAAGGTGATAAAAGGTCCGAATTGGGGGTCGTATGTGACCCCGATGATCACCTCAACCCCGTGCACCATCTCTTGGACTGTTACCCCTTCTATTCGCGCTCGTGGTATCCTCTTGTTTATGTTAGCATATATTTGATCGAAAGCATTCGTAGCCGCTTTGTCTGTGCTTATGCCTGTAATTATCCCCCCCACGTCGGTCTTGTGGGAAATATCTGGCGAGTTTACCTTCAACGCGACGGGGTACCCGATTTCGCGCGCCGCTTGAATCACTTTGTCTCGCGAGGTCACAAGTCTTTCTTTCGGGGTCTCGATGCCGTACGCCCGTATAACGTTCTTACCCTCTTCTTCTGTTAACGCCGTCCTCCTCTCTGCCTGAACTCTCCGAATCTGCAGCAATGCACCGCGTTTTTGGCTGCCCCCTCCTAATGGCATCGCTTCCACCTTTGCTGAGGTTGTGATCTCTCTGAACTTGATAAGGTTACTCGCCGCTCTGACGGCAGTTTCTGGACTTGTGAAGTTCACTGTTTTTCCTTGCTTTAACTTTTCGCGCGATTTGCTCAGTTCTTTGCCGCCCACAAAGGAAGCAAATATGGGCTTGGACGCTTGCAAGGAGAGCTCATTGAGCAAGTCTGCAGTCTTTTCTGGTTCTGTCATAGCTTGTGGGGTAAGAAGCACGACAACCAGGCCGACGTTTTGATCGGCTAACACGGTTTTCAGCGTTTCGACGTATCGTTGTGGCTTCGCATCTCCAAGAATATCAACCGGATTGTAGACATTGCTTTCTTGTGTTAGTGCGCCTCGAAGTGCTTCGATTGTCTCCTTGGCAAAATTTGCCAGCGGGACCTTATACTCAGCGGCGCTATCGCTTGCAAGCACACCGAGCCCTCCCGCGTTTGTTATGATAGCCATTCCTGGATTTTTTGGAATCGGACAGCGCGAGAAGGCTTTTGCAGCGTCGAAAAACTCGTCAATTGAACTGACCCGTATAATGCCCGATTGCCTGAAAGCCGCGTCATAGGCAGCGTCGGAGCCAGCAAGCGCGCCAGTGTGAGAAGAGGCCGCTTTAGCCCCCATATCAGTCCGACCTGCTTTTAGCGCGACAAGCGGCGTCAGCCTCGACACCTCTTTCGCGACCCGCATGAACTCACGCCCGTTATCAATCCCCTCGACGTAGAGCGCAACGACGCGCGTCGACGGATAGCGCGCGATGTACTTCAGTAACTCGGCTTCTGCCGTGTCGGCCTTGTTTCCGACGCTTACCAATTTGTCGAAGCCAAGGCATTCGCTGGCAGCCCAATCAAGAAAAGAGGCGCAGATTGCTCCACTTTGCGAAATAAGAGAGATATTGCCTTTGCTTGGATATTCGCTTGCGAAGGAGGCATTCATATTCGCGCCAGTGCTTATGATGCCTAGACAATTAGGGCCGATGATTCTAATGTTATTTTTTTTCGCTATCTCTCGAATTTGCGCTTCTAGGATTACGCCTTGTGCTCCAGATTCTCGAAAACCCGCCGATATAATTATTGAGGCTTTTACGCCAACGCGCGCCGAATCCTCTAACACAGAAGGTACGATATTTGCTGGGACTACGATAACTGCGAGGTCGACCTTTTTTATCGTGGGATAAGCTTTTAATCCTAAGATCTCGTCGGCATTTGGGTTTACCGGGACGAGTTCTCCCTGGAAGTCGGCGTCTATCAGGTTCTTTAACACTGAATGCCCAACTTTCTTACTTTCTCGGGAAGCACCAATGACCGCTATAGATCTTGGATAAAAGAAGTCATCCATCGTAGTCTTTTTAGTTTTTTTGACAGTAATAAACGTAGCTCGCCGATTTAGGAATTATGCAGCTTGGGTTCTTGATTATGAGGATTGTGCCGCATTAGGATACTCGAATGTTTTATATATGTACTTGCCGATAACATAAATTGTTCGAGGTAAACAGAATGCTACGATCGGTCCACGGGATAACACTGCTGTTGCTCTCTGTCATCGCTGTCTTATTGCTAATAAGCGCCGCTGTAATTCCCACATCGGCAACCACGATCATAATACTGCAGCCGACTACGGCGAGTTCAGGTGACAAGGTATCTGTATCGGCCAACGTGGCACGAAACGGAAGTACCGTCACGTTATCGTATTACTATGACGCCAACGGGAACGGTAAGGACGACGACGGGGGGTCGTGGGTAGCGATTACAAATGTCACCGATGGGGGGGCACACGATGGAAAGAATAACACTAACGGTTTCATCTTTTTTCAGTGGATGACTCCGCAGCTCTCTCCTGGGCAATACATCGTCAAAGTTGAAGATCCCTACGGACCGACCCGAACAGCAATTCTGACTGCACAGAATGTTCAGCTCAAGCTTGTGCCAACAATCTATGGGCCAAAAGGGACATCTGAAAAAGGACTTATCAATGCTGGGAACTCTTTCTCTGTAGTTACCATAGTAACAGGCAACTGTCGCCTTTGTCATACGACAGATCTTCCCACAACGCAAAACCCCGGTGTAGATGATCAAAAGGTGAAAAAGGCGTTTTCCGCCGATATAAGTCAAATCACGGGAAATCCAGGCGACACTGCTGTTGCTCCAGATTTCGTGCATCACCAGCAAGTGCTATGGTCGACCATCGCGAGCAAGACGCTTGCCGATAACCAAACGCTCAACGTCACCGTGATTGGCACAAATCCAGCTGGCAACTTAACAACACAATCAACAGCATTCGCAGGTGTTAACAAGGCGGTTAACATACCCCCAACATCAACGAACCAAAATACCAACGGAAGCAGTGCCAGTGCCTCTGCAGTAAAATCAAGTAGTTCGACGAGCAATCCACTGCCTGGTTTTGAAGCACTTTTTGCAGTCGCTGGATTGACTTTCGTAGCTTATTTGGTAAATAGAAGGCGATAAATCGCCTTCTCAGTGAATCGACATCTTCGCTTCCAACCTCGCTTGTAACCCAACTTTCGAGCGTGCCACAACGATGAAACAGCGTGCCCTTGAAATCATCCTCGAGCAGGTGAAAGCTTTTAAATCCCCTTCTGCAGAACTCGAACAATACAGAACTCCGGCGATCATCGCTGCGCGACTCCTCCACGTCGCTGACTTGCAAGGCGACATTGCTGACAGACGCGTAGTCGATCTGGGCTGTGGGACGGGCGTTCTCGCGCTAGGTGCGGCCCTGCTGGGTGGAGTTGTGACGGGCGTCGACTCAGACGAACGAGCACTCGAGATCGCTCGAGCTAACGCAAAGTTGCTCGGCGCAAAAGTAAGTTGGTTGAAAAGCAGCATAGAAGACTTTGAAGGCTCTTACGATACAGTCGTCATGAACCCCCCCTTCGGAGCTCAGAAGCGGCACAGCGACAGGCCGTTCTTGCGTAAGGCGGTAAGCGTAGGTAAAGTCATCTACTTGCTTCACAACGCCGTCGTAAACGGCTTCGTGCGGCACTTCCTTGAGCCGCACCGCGTTACTGACGCAATTCGGGTTAAGCTGCCCATTGCACATACCTTTAAGTTTCATAAGGAAGAAGTACGATACGTGGATGCGATAATTTATCGGATCGAAGTCGCTCATTAAGTTTTTTATATTGAATCTGGAACTGGAAGGAAAAGTGTAAGAAATGACCCATATAGTCGTTCCAGGGGACCTTATAGGTGCTTCTGAGGAATATTTAGCAGGCGAAAGAACCTATGAAGAAAGAGGCAAGATATTCGCTGCAATAACGGGGACAGTCGAAATAAACAAGAAAGACCGCACAGTCCGAGTGCTGCCTGTGATGAACACCCCGCCCGTTCTAAAAACGGGTGATATAGTTGTCGGGCGTGTTGTGGACCTCAAGAACGCTGTGGTTCTCGTCGATATTGCTAGAATAAAAGGTCAAGAAAACCGCGAAATTGCGAATGCAGATCAAGCTGCTATTCATATTTCAAACGTTAAGGATTAGTACGTTGCAAAGCTAGACACGGAGTTTGACCAGCAGGACATCATAAAGGCCAAAGTCATAGACGAAAAGAGCTTAAGATTAAGCACCGTTGAAAAGGATTTGGGCGTGATTAAGGCGCTCTGCTCGAGATGTCGAACGCCACTCCTGCGGAAGCAAAACAAGCTCGAATGTCCAAGCTGTGAACGCATTGAAACGCGAAAGATCTCCGAGGACTATGGAAAGGGTATAATCTAGTCTTTGATCGACTGGTTTTGCGCGCATATTTTCGTTAACAGGAGCTTTTTACAATGAATCTCAAGATTATTCGCGCAACAGAGGACGAAGCTGAGATAGAGTTTCTTGATGAAGGTCACACATTCTTGAACGTCTTGAAATACTCGCTGCTTCAAGACCCGCACGTCGAGAGTGCTACTTACGACGTAAAGCACCCGATGATAAGCAATCCAATATTCTATATAAAAACAGAATCTAAGGATCCCTTGCAAGCATTGCGAGATGCCTCATTGAGGCTAAAAGACGAGTTTGAAACGCTTTTGGAACTAATTAGGCTGAAATCTGAGGGGCTTTCCTGAGGGCCGTTATCAGATCGATGAAGCACATCACACTCAATGATGGGACAACTGTCGAACTGAAAGTCGCACACAAGGATGATTACGACTGTGGGGGGTATGAGTACCTATTCGCGTGGCTGTGTCAAGTCGACCAGTTTCTTGCAAAGCAACTTAAGTTGGAGGATGTCGTCGACAACAAGGCACAATGGCTGCGTAACTTCGACAGAAACAGGATTACGTTGCTCAGTCTCCGCAAAGACAAGATTATAGGTTCTGCGACACTTAACTTAAACGAACTACACTCACGAGCCTCTCATGTCGCTTCTTTTGGCATAGCAGTTCATCCCGATTTTCAACGAAAAGGTCTCGGCAAACAGTTGATTGCGGCGCTGGAGCAGACCGCTCATGATCTGGGAATCAAGAAGATAGAGGTTAACTGCTATGAAGGAAACCAAGCAGCTGCACTATACCGGTCCTTGAATTACACCTATGAGGGGAGAAGACTTAAGAAAGGACGATTGGATGACGGCACTTACGTCGATGAAATACTATTTTACAAGTTTTTAGAAGCTTTTTAGGCTAACAATCGCGCAGTTGTTGCCGCTCAGATGGCGCTAGTTCTTCAGCGCCCAGGATCACATAAAGCGTCTCAAAAAAGAACTTGCGTTCAGCTAGCGTTTTCACAATCCTAAACTGCGCTTTCATTCTCTCCGTGACTTCTTTGTAGCCAGTGATTGAAGAGATCGTCATAAGCACCCGCCCCTTCTTGGTCAAGTGCCTGTCAACTTGTGAAAGAAAACGCATTATCACCTCCCTACCTGAGGGGCCCCCGTCCCACGCTTGAGTCTGCCAGTCGCTCGACATATTGTTGTGCGCAGGCAAGTAAGGTGGATTGAAGATGATTACGTCAAACCGACGATTTAGGTTTGCAAAAAGATCGCCCTGAATCGTATCAACGCCGTTTAAAGTCGCATTTTCGACAGCTTGTGGATTTACGTCAGTCGCTTTAACGCTGTGAGCCACCTGTGCGACAATTTTAGCGATTAGTCCGCATCCCGTGCCAACTTCCAAGACCGAATCAGTGGGTCGGACCACGTTTAAAGCGGCTTCGACGAGCAGATATGTATCATCAGACGGCTCATAGACGTTAAGCAGCAAATCTAACTGCTCTCCCATATAATACATCTTTTTGGCCCTTTTATCGGTGTTTAGTGTAACTGCTCCCCGTTTTTGGCTCATCGGACTATACTCGTTTTTCTCCTCGCGTTTGTAATTGACTCATCTTAAAAATGTCGTCCGATAACGTTGCGATTTCTTTAGGGGACAGTTCATACGGTCGATGTAGTAGGCAACGTGGAGGAAGCTTAGTAATAAGTTGGTCCACAGCTTTCACGTTCAATAGCCGTGCTGCTGTCCTAAGCGCAGCTTTAAGCCGCTTGCGTCTCTGTGTAAAAAGCGCGCGAACAAAGTTGTGGAAGAATACCTCGTCAAGTACGTCAAACCGTGGCTTTACCGGGACTATTCTTACGATAGCAGAGTCTACGCGTGGTCGTGGGATGAATGCGGTGCTCGCGACGTTCTCCAATACCTCAACTTGTGACTTGTAACTGAGGCAAACTGTCAAGCGGCTATAATTTTTTGTGCCAGGCGCTGCCACCATCCGTTCGGCAAACTCTCTTTGGTACATCAAAATACCGCACACGAAAGGATGCTTCAGCAGCTTAAATGTGACTTCAGACGAGATCTGATATGGCAAGTTCGAAACCGTCTTGTCAAACGATGGAAACTCAACCCTTAGAGCATCTCCGTGGAGCACTTCGACGCCCGGTATTATGCGCAGCTTTTCAGCTAGTCGCCAATCCGCTTCAATGACTGAAAGCTTGTGGCATCTTCGTGCAAGCTTCCTCGTTAAGTTCCCGGTGCCTCCGCCAATCTCCAAAATCGTTTCAGTTGGTTGTATATCTGCATAGCTGAGGATCCTCTCGATAATCTGGTCGTCTACTAGAAAGTGTTGACCCCATCTAGCCTTGTAATTTCTTCTATTGACTTCACGGGGCATTGAACGCTTAAGCCTTCGCGCCTATCCTATTTCGCAAAAAACTTATACTTCGCGTGTTCGTCTTTGAGCTCTTCTTCTATCCTTTTCGCGATTACTTTTTCGGGGTGATATAGTCCTTTGACTCTGTGCGAGATGTCTTCGAAACTATCGAAGGGCTTTTTTTTACGTTCTGAAAGAATCTGCCACATCAGCTTCTTACCTACACCTGGGAGACTCGACACGGTGTGCAAACGCGTTGTTATGGGCTGAGCTTCGTTGAAGAAACTTACGAACCGGGGCTCTTGCTCTTTGACGATCATCTCAAGCGCGTACGGCAGTTCCACTTTCGCGCCGTGGGTGAGTTCTTTGTCGCTAACACGCCTTTTCACGTGATCAATCTCGCTACGCTCTTCTTCCCCCACATAGAGGCGTTCATAAGATTGAGGAACGTAGTTCTCACGGGGTACGAGTTCGAGGAGCGTAAAATTATCCTCACCAACGACGTGAACGATAGGTTTCTTCTTATAAACAGGATGCGGGTCGTCAGGGTGCCCATGCGGCAAGTAGTCCAGCACGCGGACATATTGCTCCCTTTCTCCTCCCATCTTCCTCGCCTCACGCCTCAAAAAAGCGTGCGATAATATCGAGTATTTCGTCGAGTTCCGCCTCTGTAAGCGAAAATCGTTCTTTTGCGTAGATAGACCGAACCTCATCCTTAGATAACGGTATGACGTCGGCAATTCGAATTGCGATCTCCGCTTTCATTTTTTCAAGTTTCTTCAATTCATTAACGAGTTCTCTGGATTGTGATGCCGTGAGTTTTGCGAAAGTTTTGACGTGGTCTAGCGCCCGTCTGAACTCATAGGTGAACTCTTCTTCAGAACGAGGGGTTGTTAGTTCAATGAAGGTCTCTTTAACCTCAGAAAGCGTCAGGTTCTCCTCCTCTACTACGGTCTTTACTATCATTATACCTGCTTCTGCGCTTTCAAATTCTGCGGACTAGCCATTATCGTTTTGACAGCCTTGCCGTCCGTTACTTTAACCACATATGCGTTTCCACGTTGTTCGACCACCGTGCCGGTCCTGCCGTGGAATTTTGGATTGGGCATCCCTTTATGCACGCTTGGGTCGAGGTCGATATGTACTTTTTGTCCTGATTCAAAGCTCCGTATTGCGTGACTAACGGGAGCGATGCCCCGTTCACGTATAGTCTTTTTCAATTTGTACCGCGTCTTCCTTCGCTCACCATGTGACCTTGGCATTAGAGACTACCTCCAACTTCTAGAACATCAAGCTCTTCGACTTTTGCATCTACGCCCAAAAGGGTTGAAAGGCTCGGCGTGGTGCGTTTATTGTCCCCAGATATCAGTTCCTTCACGTAGAGTCCACCCTCACACCGAATGACTATGTCCCCTCCTCTCAGTTTAGCCGAAAATACTTTTTTGATCCGTTTTAATTCTGCACGACGATGAACCACTCTTTGAGGTGTAGTTTGTTCAACGTCCCCCTCAAGTTGCAGCAAGGCTTTTTCCAGCTTCTCCGGTTGGATCGGATGGTCGTATGTCACTTTAAGCCTATAAACTTTATCCGACCGAGTGTTCTTTACTTTTACAACCGTATCATGGTCAACAAATGCGAGTTCGCTAATGGCAACTTTTTCTTGAGATGAGTTGACAGTGTGTTCCAGCTGTTGTAGGTCTATTTGTCTCTTACGGGGAGATCTCACCTCCAAGACGAATGGCCTGCCGTTTCCAAGCATGAGTGCGTCAATATCTTCTCTACCAGCCCCGTGAAACACGACGTCCTCTCCGAGACTTGCGTCAAGAAAGTAAGTCCCAATTAGTTCCTGAACAGATTCCTGATACGTTTTGCCCGTTAAATTGCACTTTAGGCAGCCTCTCCCGCCGCAGTCGCGGCACGGCCATCTTGTTTGTGGGATGCCCCTTACGAACTTCTTATACCGGCCATACAGGAATAGTGGATTCACATGGAGTTCAACCTTATCTCGTGCCAAGTCGACGATGAGAAGAATTTCTGGCCTGCTGAATTCGGCCCTTTTGCCAGTGAGGAGCTCGATCCGCTTTCCCAATTCTCTATTTAAGGCAGATTTGAGCGGTTCTGCTTTCGTTGTTTTAGACTCGGCCCATAGGATCTCCTCATTTTCGGCCAGCCTGCCAGACAGTTTAGTGCCAACGAGAAAAGTGGAGAACTCATAGTCGTTAAGCTGCTCGAGGCATCGGTCAACCCACGAATCGAGACGCCCAAACAGACCTCCGCAAACCCAACAGCCGTCGTCTGCAGCTTCCCAGTCTTGAGCGTTGACTGGTGTGTTATTCAGCATTGCCGCAACGATGCGTATAGCCTGACCTCGTTGTTTGTTCGTAAGGTGCGTGGAGCACTCTGCAAACTGTCGCCCTAGGCAATCAGCGCAAATGGGCCCTTCCCGCATTATGGAGGCGACTACGTCGAACATGATCTGTCCAATTCGTTATGTACTAGTATAATACACTGGTCTGTGTGGAGCTTAATAGGCCCGACTCGTATCCTTTGCGCTTGACTGAGCCGGGCCTCCTCCTCAAAAAGACCTAGATGACCTCCTAATATGAAAGCAACTTTATTTGCGTGCAGGTCTACGCCTCGAACGTCTTTGCCGTGTTCGTGAAGGTAGAAAAGGGCAGATGTGTCGCTGTGGTTTAGTGATTCGGCGAGGCCGGCGCGCCCCACATAAACTCCCCGCGTCGACCGTCGCTGTCCTGTGCCTAACTTCACTTGGAGGGCTTTCTTAATGAGCGCGCCAGCACTCCTTTCGTCAGGATTGAGGTGTTTTAATTCAGAGCCCTCAAAACGTATAGTCTTCGGTGGATCAGGCTCTCCTAGCAGAATTAGTCGCACTTGGGTACCACGGCGTATATCAAACGACGTTACATATGCGGCGGTCACACAACGCGCTAATATATCGATACGGCCTGCAGAGCCAGGCATATCATCAAGCGAAAAATCTCCTGACGTGGTGGCTTTGTGCCCGACTATAATGAACTGCCGCATAGCCGCCTCCGACTGTATCAACTCAGCACTTTTTCGGTAAATGCGAGGGTGCCAGAAATCTTTTTGACACGGACCTTTACGGTATCTCCCTTCTGAGCGCCAGGAACGAACAGCGAGAATTTGCCGACCTTAGCGATACCATCGCCTCGTTTGCCTACTGCTTCGATGCGTACTTCGTAGACATTCCCCTCTTCAAGCGCACTTGCTGCGCTCTCTTTCTTCACGTAGCGTTTCCTTATAGGTCTATGGGCCCCACAAGCGTCGCATCTTAACATGACCGTTCTATCACTTTTCGTTAAATGCGTATCTGGTCTGTTGCATTCTGAGCAGATGACATACTCGGAGACATAGTCCTCGATGATACCGGCTATCATTTCTTGCGAGAATCTACCTTGAAAAATGACCCGCCCGCCCTCTACTTTGCCAGCCGTCGCAAGCTCTCGCAAGAGAAACTTAAGCAGGTGTTCGGGGTCTCTATTTAACACGTCGGCGATCTCGCTGAAATTCTCAAAAACAGTCATTCGCCCCTCAATAAACACGCGGGGCACAGGTTTCGAAAAACGCTCGGCGTCTACTGTTGTCTGAGGCAGGTTTTTCATTCCGCGGTCTAAGTACTTCTCGTAACTATCCGTACTACTCACCTTCTCGTTGTTCGCACCATATCAAATGAAATTAGGCCGTGGCTCAGCTTCACACCTTAACTAGCTCACGCCCTTCGTCTACTACGATTCTACACGGCGGCGGGACTTTCATCGAAGCGCGGCGCAACGCCTCTTTGGCTTTCAAGAAGTTGAGAGGGTTTACGTACACGGTAAATACTCTTTGGTCAGTAGCCACGCGCGCGGCAGATCCTACAGCCTTGCCAAACGATCTCCGCATTCCATCTTGAACCCGATCAGCGCCAGCGCCGGTGGCCATCTTGTTTTCTCGTAGCACTTGGTGTGGGTACACTCGAAGCTTAAGTCGAAAATTCAACCTGCCCGTTGATTTCATTAGGTACCGGTTAGCGGCAATCCTGGCGGCTTCCAGTGCAGTATGTCTTATTTGGCATTGTTCGTCAACGCTGAGCGATACTGCCACTTTAAAATCGCCACTGAGGTTGCCCGTATCGTACTGTGATATCTTACTGCCAGGGATTCCCCCCATATAAGATTTCCGCGTGTAGGCGGGCCCGGTAATCTTTCTATACATTTTAGCTGGTTTGCGTGCCATTCTATCCTCTTTATGTCAGCTATACCTAGCATACACGTGATTCATTAAAAAGTTTTGCCGGGTAAGAACAAAGGCGCAAAACTAACGGCACTGCAAAAAAGATCTGATTGGCTAGCAATTGCTTATGCGTTGCCTAAGCTAGGCGAGCAATGACTGCTGCGTGTGCCTTATAAAACGGTTCAAGCTCGTGGACGCACATAATGTCTAGCTGCTCTTCAAGTTTCTTAACCTCTCTTTTGTACACAGCTTTCGGTTTTGCAGTGACGTCTATGCTTCGTGCTTTGATCATTACGCAAGCGTAACCGCCTGTCTTCAAGAACATTTCAGCATTGGTAATAGCGATTTCAGCTTGATTCGGCTGTGCAATATCTTGGTACAAGAAATCGACCAGCTCGACAATGTGTCCGTAGTCAGGCCGGACCGCATCAGCTACTAAGGGCACGACATTTTTCAAGCGCTCTGACAAGCGAACGAGGTCCCGAGCGACGCGTGGCGCAAACTCCACGGCGTAGACGAGTGAAACGATGTTGGCCAGGTGTGAAACCGTCGTACCAGATGCGGCGCCCAGGTAGAGCACAATCTGCTCAGGTCTCAGCGGCACGTTCTCCTCTTTCTTCAATAATGCCGCTAGCTTACTCCTTTGCGGATTCCAAAGCCGATATTCCCCAAACACCTTCTCGCCATAGAGAGCCTCACCTTTCGTCGCAAGATGCGAATCTAACATAAAAACTCCAGCAACCTTATGGGTTCTTATGGTCATGTTATGTCTGCTCGCGTTTGAGGCTTATTGAGCTCTCTTACTCGTTTTTCCATCTGAGCTAAGAGTTCTGGAAGCGCTTTTTTTGAATAAAAATCTAAGCGAGCGGCGATAGCTAGTTTTGCGGCCATTGTTCTTGCAATCTTTCCTCTTTTGCTTAGGGGGCTGCCGCGGACCAACGGATGTTGAAATATGAGTCCATGCTTTGGCGGTTTTGCACCAAACTGGAGATGTTTGAACAGCGCCTTAGATGCACCTATTACTTGAATCCTGCTCGCTGGCATTCGCGCGAGTGATTCTAGGCCGCCGGCTCGAGCGATCAGTCGCGCACCGAGAAGTTCCCCAGCGAGAGAAGATAGATTAGGGGCGATGGCGTGCATCTCAAATTCAATGGCGTTTGAAATTTTCTTTCTCAGTTCGCTTAGTCGTTCGATTGATTCGGCAAACTCGTGCTTAAGCGCAGGGTACGTGGTTGACTGAGGGTCGCGAGTTTCTGTTATGTCCCTTGGTCTAGATATTTCAAATTCGAGGATATCCCATTCCAATAAACGTTCCGAGAGGAAGTTTATCGACTCGTCGATATCATCGATTCCGCCGATTAGCTGTATGATTCGTGTGTCTGGGTGAGCAAACGCCGCGGTTATCTGCTCTTTCGCACGCTGTATCGCAACGGCGCGTAGCAGCGAAATATAATCGCGCTCCGTAGGGACCAAGTGGAGATGAATCGCTATCTCCCTGAAACGGCCCCTAAACTGCTTATCTAAATCGGCAAATTCTTCTTTCTGAAGCCGTACAGCCAGCGCGGCGGTGTCTGTTTTCAAGACGTTCGAACAGACGATCTTGTCATCGTGCAGCTCGATCTCCCCGAACCAAGTTTTGATAATTGTCATGCTCTATTTGGCAATTGATGCCGCTATTCTTGCAAAGTGCAGTGACACCGCTCTAGCTTGTGAATAGACACCCTATATATCTTGGGGCAGAATAATAGTTTGTCGGCTGGGAAGTGATAGAATTGAACATCGGCATCGGCAAAATAACGCTCAACAATCCTACCATGCTCGCAGCCGGAATCATGGGATCCAACGCGTCTTCGCTGGGGCGGATCATGTCGTGTGGGGCAGGTGCCGTTGTTACTAAATCAGTTGGACTTCTGCCACGAGAAGGTCACCCGGGACCAGTTCTAGTTGAGGTCCCGGCGGGGTACCTTAACGCATTGGGACTGCCAAATATGGGCTTGGCGTTTTTGAATGAACTTGAAATGCTGAGTAAAGAAGACGAGCGAAAGCCGATAATTGTAAGCTTATTCGGCGGTTGTCCCGACGACTTTGTCGAGCTGGCTGAAAAGTTCTGTCAGTACGCAGACGCACTGGAACTCAATTTAAGCTGTCCTCATTCTCAGGGTTACGGAATCGAAGTCGGTTCAGAGCCTGCGACAGTTGAAGCTATTACGAATTCCGTAAGTAGACACGTTGACCTTCCGATTTGGGTCAAGCTCACGCCTAACGTAACCGACATCACGGCAATAGGCCTCGCAGCAGAAAAAGGAGGAGCCGATGCGGTAGTGGCAATAAATACGGTCAAAGGAATGGCGATCGATGTGGAGAGCGCAAGGCCAGTCTTGGGCAACGTGTTTGGCGGGCTGTCAGGAAGTGCGATAAAGCCAATCGCGGTGAAATGCGTTTATGACCTTTACAGTGCCCTCTCCATCCCTATAATTGGTGTCGGCGGGATCAGCAATTACGAGGACGCATTAGAATTCATTATGGCTGGGGCTAGGGCCGTTCAAATCGGGTCGGCGGTCGCTAGAGATCTGTCGATATTTGAGCACGTCGTAGTCGGAATCGACCGTTACCTAGCCATGAAAGGTTTAACACTTGAAGACGCGATCGGAGTCGCACATTAGAGTTATTGACATGGATCTAAAGCAGGTGCTCACTGCTACAAGCGTATTACTCGTCGACAATACGTATGCCGGTTTGAAAGATACCACATTTTCGAAATATCTCCTTGCTGAGATGCTTGATTCGCCGCTTGACGAAATTAAAGCGTTTATCTGCGATGGGCGAATTCGTGGAGTCGCCTTTAAGCAGGACTTTTGGACGCTAGTAACTGACATCGTCAGGTTTGATCCTGAATTCGATAGCTGTGCCGCAGAACTACTTCAGGGGGCCAAATGCAACAAAAAACAATCATGTACGGTCGAGGCGGCTGACTTTCATCGAGCGATAGTCACGCTTCTGTGCGATTTGCTAGTAAGCGGTGAGTCTTGCGACTGTCAAGGCGGCAGACGTTCGCATATATTGGCATACTCATCTGAGCGTCAGGAACGCTTACAGTTGCTATTTAAGACGAAAATTGAGTTTCTTTTTGATCTAGGCACAGCCGAGATGCTTGAGATATGCTGTGGAAATGGCATGGCTACCGCCGCGCTCCGCGATCTTGGATATAACGTCTATGCTTTGGACAACGACAAATGCGCAGTTTGTGAAGGGTTATTCCATGGCGCTCTTCGAAAAGAAAACACGGTCGTATTGGACGCTCGCCATCTTTCAGAATATGAGTTCGCTCAGTACCATGATTTTAGATGCGTCGCCGGCTTTATGTTAGGGGCTATCTACGAGTTTAATAAAACTGACTGGAAGAAAATACTATCGGAAGCTGCAGCGATCATTAATGAGGGGCTTTTTCTGCTTACGGTTCACAAAAAAGAAGAAATTGATTTCATTGACAGAACGATGCAAGATCTCGGCATCAAAGGTCAGGTAGTGGACAACCGAGAAGATACTAGCATTTACGACCAATGGGTCTACATCGGCGTCAAGAACTAACAGCTCCCAGCACACTTAGCTAAGTCGTGATTGTCCTACTAACACATCTGGTATGCAATCTACGACATCTGTTGCTAACAGGCCATATCCCAAGCGGGAAAACGCCACGTCACCGGCACAGCCGTTCATGTATGCAGCAGCTGACGCTGCTTGCATTTTGTCCAGACGTGTTGAAAAAGCGCCGACAAGCCCCGCCAAGACGTCACCTGTGCCGCCGACCGTCATTCCAGGATTGCCAGTCTTGTTTAACCGATACTTCGTCCCATCCGAAATGATATCAATTCGACCTTTTAGCAGTGTGATAACGTTCCATTCTCGCGAAAAAGCCTTGACAGCCTCTATTCTTTCTTGAAGACTGCTTGGAACTGCAGCACCCGTTAGAGCTGCAAACTCGCCCAGATGAGGGGTGATAGCAATCGTGCTTGCCTCGTACTCAGCGGTTGCGAGGGCAAGAAGCCCGTCTGCGTCAAGCGTCAAGTTGTCACAAGCAGATATCAGAGTACTTGTCGCACTTATCGTTTCAGGATCAGCGCCAAGACCAGGCCCTAGCACAACGGAATCGTGCAGGTTGATAAGATCAATAAGGGCCTTTACCTCTCCTGAAGTTATTCGTTCGATGCCCACTTGTTTGACTATTAGGTTCGGACTGAATCCGGCTATAATTTCAGCTCTTGGCGAAGCGATAGTCACTATATCGACGCCGCTTCGTAAGGCCGCCAAACCGGCTAAAGTCGGCGCACCGGTATAAGGTCCGCCGCCAATAATCAGCACCCTTCCATTTTCGCCTTTGTGGCTTTCGGGGCTTCGGTGAAACGATAGATCTCCCTGGCCTGTATAGAGCTCAGCTTCTAAGGGAATCCCTATGTCGCAGACTGTGGCGTCCCCTATTGTTGTGCCAGTTTTAAGGCGATGGAGAGCCACCAAATAATCTGCGTTGACCATTGTCTCTGTGCAATCGCCACTGGGAGTATCAATCGACAGCCTCTTGCTTTTTGATTCATTAATCAGTTGAATAACGGTTCGTTCTGGCTCGCGCACCGCTCCGGTCAGTCCAGTCCCGAGAATAGCGTCGACGAGCAGGTCATAACCATCTAGGTTTTTCAGCGGACTTTTTGGACTAAAAATCGCTGCACCTTGGCGAAGCGTTACGGTGCGATCCAGATGCTTCAGAGCATTCCAGTTCTTTTGTGATTCGTTAGTTCTCAGGCCTTTTTCATAGCCGACGAGTACGACATGAACAACGAATTCACGTGACAGATGCCGAGCCGCGACGAAGCCGTCGCCTCCATTGTTTCCTAGGCCGCAAATGATGACTATTTTCTTAAAAGAGCTGTGTGAGCCTTCACAGAGGCGCTTTATCCGTTCCGCGACGGCTTTGCCCGCGTTTTCCATAAGCTGCAATTTGGAAATGCCGAGTCCCACGCAGTTTTCTTCGATGCGGCGCATGTCTGCCACAGACAGCGGCTCGAGAGGCATAACCTAAAATGGATAGTGTAGAAATATAATGCTTGTGCTACAACGTGTTCGTATCATCGCAGACTACCAGTTCGGATCTGGTGCAGGAAAGAGTCTCTTTCCTGACTCGGTAAGTTTCACATTATCTCGAACGCGACGGGTTAGTCAGGTGCTGGACGGCGATATGAGGGTCGCAACGCTCCGTGCGTCTGACGGGCTATTCACTTTAGGTCAGCTGGGAGCCCACCGATTGCACAAGAGTTTTCCATATCCAAGGCTTCGAGTTACCGTCAATTCCGAAGCCTCGCCGTTCGTCGGAGCTGGAAAAACAGCCTTTGCTAAACATGTGATACACGCGGATCCTGACTTGAGGGCAGACGACGAGGTGCTGTTGGTTGACGAAAATGACATGTTGATCGCATCGGGACGGGCTCTTTTGAGCCCGCCGGAGATGCACGCGTTTAACAAGGGAGTGGCAGTAAAAGTGCGGCAGGGTTTCCTAAGCGCACGCGAGCAGTCGAAACCTGAACAGGGCGGTTCGAGTGCGCACCGTAACGTAAAAATCCTTTAAATGCTTCGTTAAGGTAGGTGGTTTTATGATTCCCGGCATGCGAGGAATGAGTCCCAAGAAATTGCAGCAGATGATGAAACAAATGGGGATCGACGTTGAACAGTTAGAAAACGTCGAAAGAGTGATAATACAGCTTTCTGACAAAGAGCTCATTTTCGAAGATGCGACGGTTACGGTGATGAAGGCGCAAGGAACAAAGAACTATCAGATATCAGGAGAGCCTACAGAACGCGCGAGAATAAACGAGGAAGACGTGCTGTTAGTCACAGAGCAAGCAGGAGTCAGCGAGGATGACGCTCGAGAAGCGTTGGCCGAAAATGACGGGGACCTTGCTGAAGCGATTCTGGAATTAAAAGGGCCAAAGCAGCAATAAGATATGATTGAGAACGCCCTTCTGGTCTCGATCGCGAACAATAACAAGCAATTCTTGGTGAGGTCCGAGGGAGAACTCCATACGGATGCAGGCATAATAAACCTCGAGACTCTCAAAGAGCTAGAGTATGGAAGCTCCATAGCCACGCACTTAGGCTGTGAATTCAAGGTGCTGAAACCACGCGCTCCTGACTACTTTCGTCATTTGAAGCGAACAGGAGCGCCCATGATGCCGAAAGATATCGGCATCATAGTTGCCCACACAGGTTTGAACAAAAATGATCTTGTCCTCGATGCAGGTACCGGGTCGGGGATCACAGCGATCTTTTTGGGCAATATTGCCAAACACGTGGTTTCTTACGAGATTAACTCTGATTTTGCGAAACGCGCTGCGGAGAACGTAAAACGGGTAGGGCTGACCAACGTAGAGATTGTTGAAGGCGATATCCGTGAAATAGCGTCAGAAATGGAGTTTGACGTCATCACCCTCGATTTATACGAAATTGGCAATGTCATCCGTGTTGTGAAAGACTACTTGGCTCCTAGCGGGTTCATCGCATCCTTCTCCCCTTTTTATGAGCAGGTATTCGAGGCACGTAGTGCCCTCACGAGCTTCACTCAAATCACAACCTTTGAGGGAATCGAACGCGAGATGCAGTTTGGGAAACGAGGCACTCGTCCCGCCACTAGAGTTGGACATACAGGATTCGTGACAATAGCCCGAGCTTGACTACCCTGGGTAAGTAAAAAATCGCGCTTCCTTAGGAAAGATGCGCCAACTTATAAGTAATAAAACTCGAAACGTTTTTTCGAGGGTAGACATATGGGTTTAGGAACCGGCACGACTGAACCCGACGTAGATTGCATGGCGTTCATAGGATACGAACGGTACGGAGCGACTAAGTACGTACGTTGTGGTGCGTTTGGTATAGTCCCGGTTGATTCGTGCAAACGGTGCGTGGAGTTCCGGAAAGCAACAGTCCCTGATTACTACCGCTAGTATTTCGGTTACGATACTGCTTTAGCGTAAGCGTTCTCTGTCTTGCGGGCGATTTCCTCCCACGTAAGTGTGTCTTTAACAGCTACATAAGCTTCTCTTGCGAGATTGTCTCGTAGATGATGGTCAGCAATGAGCAGGTTTATTGCTTGCGAAAGGGCGAAGGCATCCCGTGGGGGTACAAGCACGCCGCAGCTTTCGTTCATGATTTCAGGGATCCCTCCCACGTTCGTTGCGATAACTGGACGCTTACAAGCCATCGACTCGATCAGGAAGAGACTCGAAGCCTCCATCAAGCTTGGGATCACGACGATATCCGATGCTGAAATGAATTGCGGTAACTTAGTATGCGGCACTGCTCCGATGAACGACACGTCGTTTTGAAGGTTATGCCGTGCAACTAGTTTTTTGAGATGCTGCTTTTGCGGTCCTTCTCCAGCTATCACGAGCTCAGCATCGTGTTGTGCGACAATGTCTGGCATCGCCAAAATGAGGTAATCTAAACCGTTTTTCTCAACTAGTCTCCTCGCGGTGAATAGAACGGTTTTGTCTCCGATGAAGTCGTGGGAAACAACGTTAGGGTTAAACGCCTGCGGATCAAAGCCGTTGTGAATCGTCACAACCTTGTCAGGTGGTGCCCCCCATTTAATGACCCTGCGTGCAAAATATCCGCCTGTGTGAATCTGCATTTTGGAAATTCGTGCGAGCATCGGAGCAAGAGTGCGCTCAGTTAGTCTGTAGAGCGACGAGATAACGGGAGGTTCTATGTAACGCCAGATGTCATAGTACGAGCCGTGGATTGTGTTGACCGCAGCCCCTCTGTATTTTCGAGCCAAGACATTTGCTGCCACTCCCGATGTGTAGAAATGTCCATGATAGATATCAAATCCTGGAAGCTCTGCTGCAAGCGCTGCAAACGGAAATACGACCTGTCTTGCAAACCTTAGGTTTGCGGGATCCCACGTGAGTTTCATGGAGCCTGCAAAATCGATGGTTTGTACCAACACGTCTTCGATATGAAACTCAGCGGCCCCATTGCTTGCCCCACTGATGATCGTTACTTCGTGTCCCATTCTTGTGAGTGATTTCGACAGCTCAAGTAATGCGACTTCAATGCCGCCTAGAAGTACGCCCTCTGGCCGCGGACCGAGCTCGTAAATGTGTGCAATTCTGAGCGACTTCAAATGCGCACCTTCCAATGTTGCGCTATTTGAGCTAGCGTTAGAAATGTAAACCGTGCATCTTCGCACAAATCTTGTAAGACTGAGGAGAACAGCCCCATATAGCAGCCAACTTCGTGTGCCGGATGGGCGTACATCACGAACGGCACCCTTTTTGCGTGCCACACATCCCTGCTCTCACGTATCTTTGCTTTGATTTGGTTCTCAGATAATCCCTTAATGAAAAGTTCGCCAATCGAATCCATTGAAACTGGCATCTGCAAAACGCGGCTCCTTTTGGCACCTATTTTAGGGTAGAACGGGGAGGTCGGCCAATTGCCCTTGAAATCACTTGAATAATCGAAGCCAATCGCTTCAATTGCTTGTAGCAGAGCGCTAGTCACAGTAAATCCGGGCGAGGCAAAGCTCTTAATCTCAGCTTTAGCTGTTGCCTCCAACGTATCTATCCCTCTGCTGATCAGCTCTTTAATCTTGATCTCATCCATGTTCTGCAAGGTATTCATCCAGGCGTAATGATCATATCCGTGCAATCCGAGTTCGTGTCCGTCATTGTTGACTCTTTGTAAAGCCTCCGGACATACGGCTTCGACTGTTTTTTTTCGCAAGATACCGTTGAGACTGTGGAGCCCGTAACGCAGCGGTCTCGCTTTGATTAGCCTTTGGTAACTTCGCGGGTCGGTGAGATACTTGAACGCATTGAGCGCCAGCCTGTCAGGACCCGTCGTGATGAAAAAAGTTGCTTTAAGCTCAAGACGCTGCAGCAAGTCGAGCAGTTCAGGTAAGAGGCCGACGTCTCGCGCGCTGTCGACATCAATTCTAATCGCTGCGGGGGTTTCAAGCATCGCTAATTCCACAAAAAAGTATATCTATACACGTTCTCAAAAATCATACTTGGTATTAAGGCTGTCGTTGACTGGAAGCCGAACTACAGCAT
>JBAXDW010000002.1:0-21696 GCA_037140755.1 Methanobacteriota archaeon | reverse complement strand
TCTTAACGTCTTCCAAGCTGCCTCAACGCTTGTACCTGTTCAAGAGTTGTGTCGCAGGGACTTTCTACCCAGGCATAGAACGGTCGTTCAGGTTCATACTGAATTCCTTGAACGTAGACTACTTCGATGATCCAAACCAATCGTCGTGCACCGGATTTGCAAGCCACTGCGGTGTGGTTCCTCCTGAGGCCAACCTCAGTCTCAACGCCAGAAATCTCGCGCTCGCATTCAATTCAGGGTACACAAACGTCGTTTGTACGTGCCCCACCTCATACACGAATCTAAAGGAGTGTCTTAGTGAGCTTAGCGACAACCAGACACGGGCAGCGATAAACGACGTGTTAAAAGCAGTGAACTACGAGTACAAAGGAGGCGTAACAGTCTATCACGCTGCTGAGGTGCTTTATGCTATGAAAGAGAACCTCATGAAGCGAGCAACGCTGTCTCTTTCAGGTTTAAAAATAGCAACGCATCACGGTTGTCACTATTCAAAAGTATTTTATAATGAAGTCGTCAGCGGGCTTTGGGAGTATCCAACGTTACTGGATGAAATATGTGAGGCTTTTTCTGGCACGCTACTGGACTATTCTGAACGATCGCTATGCTGTGGAATGGGTTTTTCGAACTTCATTACCTCGAGCGACTACACAGAATCGATAGCCTTACTGAAATTAGATAGCATTCTCGCTGAAGAACCTGACGTCATTGTTACTATGTGTGGCGCATGCCAAACAGTCCTCGACCATTTTCAAAAGCGATTTGAAAAAAAGCTTGACCGTGTCGTTCCGGTGCTCAATATTTCGCAGCTGGTGGGGCTTTTGCTCGGAGCTAATATAACAAAAGACGCTTGCATCCAGTTTGCAGCGATAGATGTTCTCCCCGTTTTAAAAAAGATGGAGGTCGTTTGATGCCGAAATTTTAGCGTCTTTCGCCTTTCAAGACGAGCTCAAGTCCTCATCGCTAATAAAGTCCTGAGCGATCTTGGAAACAACAATTGAAAGCTTGCTCGATTTAGATCTTACTTGCTCATACAAAGCAGTCGTTATTTTGACTAAGACTAAACTGTGCTGAGGGTGAACTCAAGCAGAGTTCACACGAGTTCTGTTCCTACTGAACCTGCCCGACCAGTCACTAATATCGTTTTGTTTTCGTAAAATGCACTGACAGACACGCTGTTCTTTACACACACCTATAAACGGCTATTCTAAGAATATGTGTCAATGTATTTTTTTCCCCCTAATCAATAGTGGCCTACGTAGGCAGTGCTGCATCGACATCGCGACCAAAGCCAGCATTTAGCATCAAAGCTATTTGAATTCAAGCAATGCTGTTGCTGCTCGATAACGAGTCGCAACATTTTAAAAAAAAATCGGCCTGTACTAACGTTACAGCGAGAGACAATCCAAAGGTAAAAAAAATCTGTCAAAGAAAAAAAAGGTGGAGTGACTAATGTCACTCCTTCTCAGTTTAGAACTTCCGGCCAGGCGAGACGATTCCTCTCTCACCGGCAGGCTGGAACTCACGCAGAGCGCCGCGCGCAAACTCTGCCCGTGGCTTCGAAAAGTCGAACCACAGGTTGGGGTCAGCAAAGCACACTTTGACGAGTGGGCTTACTGCAAACGCGTCGCGGCGACCGACGTGTGCTGCCTTTGCTATGCCCGCGTAACCACCCTGGTGGCCCACGTTCATGGCGTAGTTCGGGTAGTTCGCACCACGGAGTTCGTCTGGCGCGCCCTCGTCAGACCTGACGGAGAACGTGTTCGTTGATCCGCACTGGTCTTGTAGGTCGTAGCCGTAGAACCCGAGTCTGCCCCACGCATCCTTGTGGAGAAGCATGGAGAGATACCAGGCGCTCAGTCCGGCATTCGAGTTGCCCGTCGCGATAGCGGCAGTCACACCGGATGCGGCTGCGAGCACCGTTGCCCTCTGCGAACCGCCGAAGTGATCCTCAAGGGTAGTCGGGTACTTCTCGTACTGCTCTATACCGTAGAGCGTAACCTCGGTACCGAGGTCGTTTACGACGTCCATCGTCTGCGGTGCCTTTCCGTCCGCTCCGTACTTCTTCGCGTAGTCGTTGCCGTAGTAGCTGTAGTCGTCGAGGATGTTATCTGTGTATGCGGCAGTCGCGTATTGCGTGAAACCAACGCCGCCTGACATGTATGATCCAAGCCAAATCTGGTCGTAGAGCATACAGCCCGCAGCGACGACCTCAAGCGATGACCTGACGGGGTCGTCGGGGTATATTCGGTCTGTTTGGACCATGTCAGCCAAGAAACCGAACGAGAGACCGCCGGGTTCATTAGGCCCACGCGCACGGCGTGCAGGAAGCATGTTCGCCATCTCAACGAGGCTAGCGTGCTTAGCAGCAAACGCGAGGTCAGCTACGGCCGCTTCACCTGCGCACATGTTGTACGCGGCGATAAACGACATACCGATCTGCATCGCAGACCATCGGCTCGAGTTTCCACCGTCGCACGTTCGCGAAACAATCGTCGGTATGTGCACACCTTGCCACAGCGTCTTGCCGATCGCCTTCTTCAGTTGTTCGGCTTGCGCCTTGGGGAACAGCTTGTTGATGTCAACCAGGAACGCCTTGTCGATTTCGGCAGCGAGGTCATCGTCGCCGGTGAAGACTTTTACGAAGCAGTCTTCGACGAGCGCAGGGTGGGTCTCCACCATGTGTTCTTGGACAATAGCCGCACCGGGCATCGTGTGGTTCAGCGCTTCAAGATAGCCGTTGATGGTCTCAGGGGTGACTTCCTTACCAAGTCTTCGGGTAAGCGTCTCGTGTGCAGTGTCAAGACCGACGATGACTGTACGCCTGATCTCATCCCACATCTGTTGCATTGCGGGGTTGTTGACGTAGTGGAGGTCATCGCCTTCGCACATGACGTCAGTCGTAGAGACGTTGTACGGCATAAGTTGCCGCTGACCGAGCGTCATTCCTCCAAGGTGCACGTTGACGTTGTACGCAGGTATTCCACGGTCCTTGGCGATCTTTGCGCCCCATTCCTGGAACTCACGCTTGTCCTTGGATTGGATGTACCCTTCGCGTTTGTACGTCGTCTTGTTTGAAGTAGGATCCTCCGCGAACTTCTTCTTCATCGCGTTAAGGAACATTTTCTGTGTTTTTTCAGTAGCCATATTGTTACACCTCTCTTACGCCATTGGCTTGAAGCCCCACATAGTCCGCAGCGTGTGAATCCGCTGGATGTATGTGACAAGCTCCTTGTCAGCTCGTGCTGCTTCTCCGTCGACCCGATAGATCGTCGTTCTGTTCTTCAGCTCAGCATCTGACATAGGCTTGCCTACGGGGACTGCCTTGTCCAGAGGTCTTCCTACCTGGTCCTTTACAATGCTGACCGTACCGTCAGGGTTCATTACCGATCTCTGAAGCATGTCGAACATCATACCGTTTTGGTCAAGTCTAAGTGAGTGACCGTGCACGGTACAACCTCTTACGCCAGCTCGAGCAGTATCAAACGTCTCACTCTCGAGAAGCATCTTGCTGATTTTGTCGAGATCTCGCTCGCGGGCTTCGATGATCTGTCGACCCGATAGCGTACCGGGATCGACCCCTCTAAATCGGGTGGAAGCCATCCACGACCGTACGTACGGCACCATCGGGGCGAAGTACATCGAGTCAGTAAACTGAATGTACCGAATACGATCCCCTGCGGCCGCTCCGTCGGTGGGCTTCACAAGATCTCTCATAGGGTCTTCGGGCTCTCCCATCTCTGCAAGTGGTGGGTGAGTCGACGGATACGCCGCTCCAGGCGTGCGGTGACCCAATATTGCCACGACGTCATCGTCTGAAACGTCGCGGACTTTGTCCAGCGTCTTCGTCGGGTCCAGCATCTTTCTTCTGTTTGCTGCTACCTTGGAATTACCGGGAACAAATTGTGGCATTTTTTTATCAACTCCTTCGTTCTGCGCGTTTATAGTGATTGATACATTTAATGACCTCGTTGAGCTTATCACGTGTGATAGTCTCACCACGAGTCACGTTGGTTACGATTCCTACGATAGTCCCATCGGTTTGAACGTTTTCGGGCGTTGGCATCACGATGCGCGTCTTCACCCCGATCCGGGCGAAATCTTCGTAGTCAACCTGCGTTTGACTCACCACAATCGCCGGAATGGCGACAAAGCGCAGAATATTCCGCGCTTTGTAAGTTATGTGAGTCTTCACACCCCCGAGGTGAATCACTGCAAGCTTGTGGCGAGCAATTTGTTCCACCTCCTTTGCAGAAAGACCAAACTTCGGCCCGAGACCGCGCGCGCTTTCAGGCGCGTCGGCCGGGACGCCGCTTCCGGCGTTCAGTACGAGCACGCCGACCTGAAAACCTTCGTTTCGCAGGCCATGCGTAATCTCGCAAACGGGCTTCGTTATGTGTCGTCTGCCGGGGGACATTGCGATCGCGACGATGTCAGGTATCCCTGTCTCGGAGATGGTGCCTCGTTGAGCAAGGCCTCCGCCTTTGCCCAGGCCCATCGATTCGCGGCAATCGACAATGTGTGTGGCGCGACTGACTATAAGCGTCACCTCTCACGGGGATAGATCGAGCAGATCCGAGATTTCGACTTCGGATCTGTCATGCCAAGCACTTTCGGATCTCTGATTACGCCCCATTTGGCGTAGTCAACCTGCGTCGGACGCGTTCGCAAATACAAGCCGCGATTAATTTGGAAGCCGAACGGAAGAGTCCTTCTGCACGCCTCCTCGACCTGTTCGATTACGTCCTCATCCTCGAGTTCAAGCCAGATCCTACCAACCTGTACCCCGAGCTCTACGTCCTGTTGCCCCACTTGAATGTGTCTACGCCCTGCGTGCACGTTCGGCATTCCCTTCGCTGGCCCTGATGGAACAGCGGGAGCGATCCGAGGCCCGTGCAATATTAAGCGTGCTATGCCGTCGATCTTGGCAATCTCTGTGAGCAACTCCTCAACCGTTTCTGGGCTGAGAAATCGTTCTGTGAATACCTCTATTTGAACAGGAACGTTCGTGTCGGGTACATTCGTATCCATTATGTATCGTTAATCTCCGCGCAATTCGCTTAATTACATACCCTCCGCTGCTTTGGCAACAGCAGTAATCGGGTCTTTGAATTCTGGTATTTCGCCGTACACTATGCCGATGAGCTTTGACGTTGCCTCTACTGAGAACATCTGCGTCCCCGCGTCAATCGACACGGCTGCAGCAACGCACGGAATCGCAAAGCCCTTGGAGTGTCTCGTCACGATGTGGTTTCCATTGAACACACCAGGTCCGCCTCCACCATAGATCGAGTGGCTGAAGAACGAGAACCCTACCGCCGTACCCATAACCTTACCGAAGTCACATCCAGGAAGTCCTGTTTCGTGCTCGATCAGGTCGTTCGCGTACAGCAGCGTTGACGAAACCGCTTGCGCGCCTCGTGCCGCACCACAGTTCACAATGGTCGCGGCGAGTGTGCCAGCGGCGCAATAGCCGTTCCAGGCTGCGACGTCGTCAGTCTTCATCGCCTTAAAGCCAGAAGGCCAGGTCTTATCTTCCTTAATGACGCCTGCTGCTTTTGCCTTTTCAACGGTCGACGCAACTACAGAACCTATAGTGCCATCTTGCCCGTTCTCTTTAACGAGAGAGTAGGTCACGTTGTTTGCGTTTAGACCCTGCATCGCAAGTCCGCAGAGCTGCAAACGCTCGTTCCAGCCAATAGCGTCACCCATCTCCCAGACGCCCGCCTGCTCGAATATCGATGACAGCGCAGACGCGTTCATCGTCCGCTTGCCAGTGGCAGCTGCAACGTGGTTAACCGCCACATTTCGTAGCGAGTAACCGTACCCCTCATCTTTCTGCGGGGTCTCGAGCATGGATTTCACCATACCGCCCACGTTGTCGAGAGTCTGTGGGTACTCTCCCCAAATGGCAGCCTTGACCATACACCCTTGGAACATGTCCACCTTGAACATGTCGATAATCGCCTGCGTTAGTGCGCTGCTTGTTGCAGTAGTTCCCGCAACATAGGTGGCTCCAGCCTCGAGACGTGCTGTCGGTATCTGAACCATAAGTTGCTTTCCGCCGCCAAGGGGCTTGACGACCGTGTCGTCGCCCGCGCTTACCATCAAAAGGTCCTTGACCTTCTTCGCAAGAGCGTCGGCGTTGCCCACTAGGTCCAGGTTCAACTCGCGACCGAGTATCTGTCTACCCTTGCCGCCCATCTTACCGGTTCTCAACGCGTTTTGGACACCATCGAGATTAACTGCCACCGTTCGTAAGGTGGTGTTGATAATCTTCTTGATAGCCGGGTTCACCGTCGGGCTGATAGCCTCGAGCGCTATGTTGGAACCAACCTTTTGACCTCTGTCGTTGTATAGATCGACTTTATCTTCAAATTTTGGCATTTCTATCCCTCCACGGGGTTAACTGCCACACGAACGACTCTGTATGCTGAAAACTGGGACTGAAAAATCACTGAATACAACTCGATCGAAAAAAAACGATGACAAGCTATATGTTTCTCTTAGCGTGGAGCATACCCCATGTTTACGTTAAGTTCAAATTCATTGTTTATTAAGCTTGTGCTGCGAAAAAGCGGAGAATCAACAAACTAGTATCTCGGCGAGATTTTCAAAAAAAACCGTTAGAAATTTTATTTTATTTATTTTATAAAAATCCTGCGAGGACCATTTTGTGAACGACGCGGCCGCGAACGACGCGGCCGCTAATCACTCAAAAGCTATATATGCAACCAATCTCATCTCGCCTTTGCGTATGAAGGTATTAATAAGTCCCAAAGACGAATTTGAGGCGAGTGAGGCAGTGAATGGCGGCGCAGATATCATCGACGTCAAAAACCCGATCGAAGGATCACTCGGGGCCAACTTTCCGTGGGTTATAAAACGGATTCGGAGTCTCGTGCCTCACTCAATCGAAGTGAGCGCAACGATCGGTGATTTTCCGCATCTTCCCGGATCCGCCTCCTTGGCCGCACTAGGTGCAGCTGTCTCCGGCGCTAATTACGTCAAGGTGGGACTAAAAGGGTCCAAAACCCGAGACGAAGCGATTTTTTTGATGCAGCACGTAACGAGAACGGTGAAAGAATTCGACACCCAAACCAAGGTCGTTCTCGCAGGATATGCAGACTTTCACCGGGCAGCAACACTCGATCCTTTTCTGCTGCCCGACGTAGCATGCAGTGCAGGCTGTGACGTCGTGATGGTCGATACGTTCATAAAGGATGGAAAGGGCCTCTTTGATTTCATGGACGAAGCTTCCTGCAAACAGTTCATCGATGATGGCCACGCTCGAGATCTATCCGTTGCCCTCGCAGGGTCCATCAAACTGCCAGAAATCCCTGTGTTAAAGCACATTGGCGCTGACATTGTTGGGATCCGTGGCGCAGCTTGTTCACACGGCGACCGATTGACCGGAACGATACAGGCTGAAAACGTTAGAGCTCTCATGGAACTGGCGAAACAAGCGTGACTGCCTGCTGACAAAACTCGGTCGTCGACTGCCGCCACCTAGAAAACTATTACTTTTCGTGCTACCATGATTATAATATGAGTCTAGACTACGCTGCACTGTCTGACCAGCTCACGAGTGTTTTAGATCTAAAAGGCTCACCCGTGGCAGTCAAACTCATTAGAACTGAATCAAGCCTTCCAAAAGGGCTGAATCACATAAACGAGGTACTACGCCATTGCGAAATGGTGCAGAAGGCGCGCGGTGGTTCTAAATTCTACGCAACGGTCGAACAGCACGCCTGTAAAGGCGGTGCCGGAATGCTCGGCGTAATCGAGATACCGGAAAACATCAAGTCTGGCGAATTTTACTACAAACTCGGAAGATTCTCTTCAATTGACCACGCTAGCGAAACCATGCAAGGTATTCCACGTGTCGATTTCAAAACCTATGCAACAGCATATTCTCCGCTTGCCGAAACTCCCTTTGAACCTGACGTGGTCGTGCTCCTTGTTAACCCCCGCCAAGCGATGATGATCGCGCAGGCAAACGTTTACGAATTGCATTCGAGAAATACTGCCGATTTCTCGGGAATTCAATCGCTGTGCGGCGACGCAGTAGCTGCGCCCCTCAGCAGAGATAGTATAAACTTCACGCTTGGGTGCTCTGGTTCTCGAAAATACGCGAAGGTAAGCGAGGATGAACTGATCGTCGGCGTCCCCATGAAGATCCTTCCCAAGTTGGCCGACGCTCTCCAAAAACTTGCTTGATTGGCGTGCACGAGCTTAATCGCGCTGGTTGTTGGTTGAACTGTACCGTTAAATATCAGAAGGACAATTCGCACACACTAATTGGAGGAGCATCATGCAAGAGAACTTTGGGGTACTAGTGCTGGGTCACGGGAGCAAGCTAACCTACAATAAACACACTGTGGAAACTGTGGCAACCATGCTGGCAGAAAGAATGACTGACGCAGTCATAAAAACCGCTTACCTCAACATGGATCGTCCGACGGTTGAGGAGGGAATCGAAAGTTTTTCAGAAACCGACGTTACGACGCTTTACGTACTTCCGCTCTTTCTCGCTCACGGGACTCACACATTGAAGGATATCCCTGAGATTCTCGGGCTTTCAGACGGTAAACGTCGGACCACGCATTCGTTTGGCAAAAGAAGCATCGACATCGTGTATGCAGAGCCGCTTGGCATCGACGCCTGTATTGCCGATTTAGCGCATAAGAGGCTTAAAGAGGCTTAAATCCCACATGGACTTCGGCGGCAAAAACGTAGCCGTTTTAGACACAATTCACGGCGGGCAACAGATCTGCAGAAAGCTCCACGAAATTGGGGCAGCCGCGGTAGCGATCAACATTTATCACGATACGCCGACGCCCGACGTGATCAAAACTTTTGACATAGTCATAACACCCATTCATGCTCACACCGTAATTGCAGAGCGCGCCGAAGCGTTAGGCATTCCTGTGTTAACGCACCACCAAGCCGTGGGTCAGCTCGTGCAGCAAAGTGGAGCGTTGCATGGCGCCCTTGTGTTTGAAGTCACCGGTGTTAAGGGGAAAACGACGACCGCATCACTCTTGGGGAACGCCTATTCTGATCGGAGGCTGCTCACGCTAACGAGCCGTGGACTCGAACTCCACGAAAATGGGAGGTATATCGCCAAGAAGCGACTGAGTATCACCCCAGCAAGCATATTGACTGCGATGGACCTGATGAGGGAGTTCGACTTCGATCCAGAGGTGTGCGTTTTCGAGGTGTCCCTTGGTGGTACCGGAATTGCCGACATAAACGTCCTTACAACGTTGTCGCCAGAGTACACCATTGCGCAGCACACAAAGACTTCTACGTCTGCAAAATTGCAGATGATAGCAAACGCCAAGTCGAATTCGTGCCTCGTCGCTTCAATGAAAACGGCGTCCTTAGCAAAACCGGCTAGCTGCCTTAACACATTCGGCGATCGCAAGGCAACCGCACGATACGAGAATATAAAGAGTGATGAAGCAACAATTGCCTACGCTGATTTAGAAAGAATTGACGGAGACCGAATATCAGGAGAGGTACGCTTTGCGCTTTCCGGCTACTACGACGTTAGGAGTTACGAAGACGCGCTGCTATGTTTTACGACCGCAGCGCTCTCGGCGAACCTTAGCCCTGAAGCGGTCGCACGTACGCTATCGAACTTCAAAGGAGTATTGGGCAGGATGTGCGCAGCGACAATCGATGGAAGATTTCTCATCGACAACTCAAATTCAGGCCTCGACGAACTGTCTATCAAACAAGCAATACGGTACGGACTTACGTTCAAGAAAGCCGGCCACAAAGTCGTCTTAGTCATCGGAGAGGAGGCAAAAAACATCTGCGACGGGATAGCGCCAGAAACTCTCGTATCGCTCGCTCAAAATGACGCAGTCGACGACGTTGTCTTCGTCGGCGATCATATGCACACCTTTAGGAAGAGCGTTGTCCGAACAGATAACTTAGAAAGTGCGTTGCGCAAGGCTCTCGCGCTGACCAATGAAAGTGATGTCATTATTTCGTGTATAAAAATGTGGAGGTAGTACAGTGTCATCCAAAGCGTACGGAACTGACGCAAGTGCAGAGCAGATAATCCACCCCAGACCGAGCTCAATCGTTGCCGCGCTCTATACACTGAGAGATCTGGAAACTGACGCCGTGATAATTCACGGGCCGTCAGGCTGCTGCTTCAAGCATAGTCGGCTCCTCGAGGAGGATGGAATTCGGGTTATCACCACGGCAATGGATGAGACCAATTTCGTATTTGGGGGTGATAAAGTCCTTACGAGGGTAATACGACGAGCAGTTGAACTGTTCGATCCAAGCCTTCTAGGTGTGATCGGCTCGTGTGCGAGCATGATTATTGGCGAAGATATCCATCAAGCTGTGCAGGACGCAACCCCGCCCTGCCCTGTAATCGAGGTTGAAATTCACGCCGGGTACCGAGACAATACGTACGGTGCCATTGCAACTCTCGCCGCAGCCGTTCAAGCAGGAGTGCTCAATCCCAATGAATATCGACGACAAAAGGAACTACTCATACAAGCGACCGATCTTGAAAAAATCGCCGGAGTGGCAAGCAAAGAGTACATCCAGCCATCGCGCGGTGACATCAAATACGTCACCGCCAAGAAGTTACTAGAGCTTTTGGAGCATAAAAAGAGGGGACTTATCGTTTTAAATGCCAAAAAAGAGACCGCTTATCAATTCGCTGATATACTCATCGCTCTCTCAACCGTTGCAAGCTACGTAAGCAATGAATACCTCAAAACTTTTGCCAATCTCGACGTTGACGTTGGATTGCCGCGAATCCGAAAACATGCAGAAAACATACTAAACGACTTAACGGCGAGCGACATCTCCATTGACCACATCACGGGTGGATTAGACGAATATCCTATTACGGGCATTGCTGCAGGAAGCCTGATTGAAAGAAACTACGGCGACTATGACTTTGCCGTCCTACTGGGCGTTCCGCACGCCGTTCCAATGAAAAGCCTAGGTCAAAAGACCATTTTTTCAGTCACTAATGGCCCTCGACAAGTGTTGCCCTTGAAGCAGCTTGGTCACGCGGATGTAACGGTCGAGATAGATCTACACCCAAAGACTCTGGGTGTAAGTCACATCGTACCATCAGAACTCGGCGACACATTGCGTGCGGTGTTTTTGGAGCAGCACAAAGGAGCCAAACGAGCGCAGTGACAACAAAGCGCACAACTATTCTTGATAGCCAGAACTGCACAAGGAGAAACTTCTCGTTGCCAAAAAAACCACCGACCGAGACTCGTGACAACGGAATCGCCCTTGAATACAAAGGTTGGTCAACACGATGTAGGACGAGCGAACAACCTAAAGTGGACGTTTGACGATAAGAACCTCATAGAGTTGAGTCTGCTATACCCATAGACGATGGAACAAACCGATCTTCGCGAACCCCGTATACTCATCGCGGCTGACAGGAGTTCTGCGGGAAAAACGACAATCGCCGTAGGGCTGATGTCTGTTTTTTCCAAAGAAGGATACGTCGTTCAGCCATTCAAAGTCGGACTGGACTATATTGACCCAAGCTACCACTCCGAAGTTACCGGGCGCTTTTCCCGTAACCTCGACGGCTTTTTGATGAACCGGCACGCAATCATAGAGGTTTTCTCCCACGCAATTCGTGGCGCCGACATAGGAATAATAGAAGGCGTAAGAGGTCTTTATGAGGGTTTGGAAAGCTTAAGCGACGTTGGAAGCACCGCCCAAATAGCAAAGATGCTCCACACCCCGGTTATTCTCGTTATCGACGCACGGAGCATCACACGGAGTACGGCGGCGCTTGTTAAAGGTTACCATTCATTTGACAGGCGAATTGACATCAGAGGAGTGATACTCAACAATATTGGAAGTCCCACGCACGCGACAAAGGCCAAAGAAGCTATTGAACACTACACTGGCATTGAGGTCGTAGGGCAGGTCCCACGCAACGACTCAATGCACCTGGCTATGCGCCACCTAGGGCTTGTTCCTGCTTCTGAAGGGCTCAAAAGAGACAGTGCTTTTCGAAAACAACTAGAGAATATTGAAGACATAGTTCAAAGTTGTGTTGACGTAGATAAGGTGCTTGAAATCGCAAAAAGCGCGGAGCAGCTGCCACGAGTTACGCCTAAGGCGTTCGTTTCTTCGCATAAAGGGCACATCGCGCATAAGAGCCGCGTGCATATAGGTGTCGCCTACGATGAGGCTTTCAACTTTTATTACCATGATTTATTTGATCTTTTTTCTTTAAACGGTACTGACATCGTCTTCTTCAGTCCTTTGCACGATAAGGAGGTCCCCAACGTTGATGGTATCTATATAGGCGGAGGATACCCTGAACTCTTCGCCGATGAGCTGGAGCGAAACCATTCAATGCGCGATTCGATCGCGTCACGCGCTCAATCAGGCGTCCCTATATTCGCCGAGTGCGGAGGTCTCATGTATCTGACCGAATCGTTGACGTACGGCGGACGAACCTCAAAAATGGCGGGTGTCATTCCCGCAAACACCAATATGATGAACAAGCGGGTTATTGGCTATGTCGCAGGCACGACCATTCGTGATACCGTCATTGGAGGCAAAGGAACCCGGTTTCGCGGCCACGAATTTCACTATTCTGAACTTACCGACCTAAGCAACAAGCCCAAATTTGCGTTCCAACTGCAAAAAGGCGCGGGTATTTCGGACGGTTACGACGGCATACAAGTAGGGCAAACGCTTGCCTCGTACTCCCACGTTCATCCGCTTTCGTACCCTAATCTTGCTGCGAACTTCGCAGAATCGTGCGCAAAGCTTAGGGACCGAACAACTCACAGCACGCGATCTCCCTAATAAATACTGTATTGAACTCTGCTATGGCGCGTGGATCGGTAGCCGTCGTAATGCTCCCATCTCGCTCTACTGGCCTGCCCGAGTAGTTTGCTCCCGCCTCCTGCAATTCCCGCCCCACCGCGGGGTGCGATGTTAGCGTCTTATTCTTCACGATTCCGGCTGATATAAGCACCTGTGGGCCGTGACAAACCGCACCGATCCGCAACCCTCCGTCGTAGGCTTCTCTAACAACTTTCAGCACGTCTGGATCGTCCCTGATTTTTGACGGCGCTTTTCCGCCTGGTATATAAAGGCCGGCATAGCCCTGAACGTTGACGTCGCGCACAAGATGGTCGGCAATAACCTCCACCTCGCCGCGCTTCCCTCTAAGTACGTCTTGCATGGTGCTCGCCACGGTAATTTCTGCGCCTTCCAAAAAGAGTGCTCCTACGACGTCCCGAAACTCAGAGTCTTAAAATTCTGACGCTAGCAAGATAAGTACACGTGTTCCTTCTAGTCTCTTGATAATCGCCATAGAAGATTATTGCAGGTCGCTTGGCAAAAAAACTTGTCCATTTTTTACGCGGCCCCCCTTCTCAACGACAACTCACGAGCTTACAAGAACGCGATCATTAGGTTGCGGCGAATTTTCTGTCGTCTTGAAACGACAAACGGGTATATTGAGGCTCTGGCATAGCAACCTAGCTTTGCACCCTATTAGTGCTAATAAGAAAATGATATTTCTACCACGTTAAGATTGTCACAATGCCTTCTTCACCAAACATCAGCCTTTTTTATGCAGACGTTGTAACTCTATGACGATTGTATTTCGTGACGGTGGTTAATTTATGGACTTTACGCATATTAAGGACGGTAAAGCGCAGCAAGTGGATATCTCCGATAAGCCGGTAGCTTCGAGGCGCGCTCTCGCGGAAGGGACTATTGAGCTCAAACCTGAAACAGTTGATGCGATAAAGCAAGGCTCGGTCGTGAAAGGAAACGTGCTAAACGTCGCGACAGTCGCAGCTGTGCTTGCCACCAAGCAGACCTCACAAATTATTCCGTTTTGTCATCCTATCCCTTTGACGAGCATCCAAGTTAACTATTCAGTGTTAGATACAACAATAAAGGCAACCGTTGAAGTAAAGTCTGAAGGCAAGACAGGGGTTGAAATGGAGGCGCTTACTGGTGTAAGCGTAGCACTTTTGACGATTTGGGACATGGTCAAGAGCATTGAAAAAGACGCATCCGGCAACTACCCTGTGACAAAAATTCAGGATATCCGCGTCTTACAAAAAAGTAAAGTCGTAAAGTGAGTATCACAATACAGAGAGATCGACCGGCCTAATTTGAGAATTGTAGTTATCTAGTGTAGCTATGCAGAGGGAATTGACATGTAGCTATGCAGAGGGAATTGACATTGCTGGTAACGACCGCACCACTATATAGCATGCACGTCACCGTGAGCTTGTTATGGTAACCACCTCAGCACTCGGAGCAGGCACCGTAATTAATGCGTTCGCAACGCTCAAAGGTTCTGCTTTTGCAATAAACCTAAAGACTCGTGCCGAGGTCGAGATCGTCAACAGCGGCATTAGATGCAAAATTGCTGACGACCCAACAGCAAATACCTCGCTGATTGCAGAATGCGCGCGCTTGGTGGTGGAGCGATTTGCTCCAAATGTCGGTGTGCACATCACAACAAAGAGCGAGATACCAATCGCGAGCGGGCTAAAGAGCAGCAGCGCCGCAGCCAATGCGACAGTGCTAGGACTTATTGAAGCGTTAGAAATCGAAATGGAGCCGCTCGAAATCGTCAAACTAGGTGTCCTCGCAGCACGAAGAGTGGGGGTGACGATTACCGGGGCATTCGATGATGCGTGCGCATCATTTTTCGGAGGGCTCGTACTCACCGACAATGAGCACGACTTACTGCTAAAACGAGTTGAGCTGAATGCCGACGTACTGGTCTACGTACCACGCGAAAAAGCATACTCAGCTCAAGCGAACGTCGCACGAACAAAACTTCTCGCACCTTGGGTCGATATAGCATATCAATTGGCCAGCGAAGGAGCATACGAAAAGGCAATGGTTTTAAACGGATTGCTGTACTGCAGCGCGTTTGGATTTAGCACCGAACCTGTAATTTCTGCATTGGCTGCTGGAGCAAGGGCCGCTTCATTATCAGGAACGGGACCAGCTTATGTTGCGCTAGTCGATCGGTCATCTTCACCAGCCGTAAAAAGTGAGTGGGAAAAGCTGGAAGGGCTTATCATAGAAACCAAAACATCAAACAAGGGAGCGCAGATCGAAGCGCTTTGAAGATTCTCTTACGCAAGGGGCCAACATTCTTCTAATACGAAGTGCATACACTCAGCAAGATGATAGAAGAAGTGCGAAGTCAAATAGAAGCGATCGATGTGGACATCGTTAAATTGATAGAACGAAGAACAGACTTAGCGTCGCGGGTCTTGCACGCAAAAAGGGCGGACGGCTTCACACAGATCAACGACGAAAAGCAAAATGAGCGAGTGCTCAACAGAGCGGTCGACCTAGCTACCGAACGAAATATAGACGCTGGTTCAGTAAAAAAAATTTTTGAGATTCTTATTGCAATGAACCTAGAAATGCAGCACGAGCTGAGTGGGGAAGGTAATCTTCCGTGACTGTGACCTGCGCCATACAAAGACACAAGGTTCCCTAACCTGTATGATCTATCAAAAAAACGGGATATACGTGAGTTTTGATGACGGGACGAAATTCAGGCTAGATCCGCGAACCTACTCACCTGACGAGACGAACTTAATCTCACATGGACACTCCGATCACTTACCGACTCGCTGCAATGGTAAAAGCATCGTGATGTCCGACGTCACGCAGGCACTGCTGAAGCTCAGAAAACGCGCCACAGCTGATATGCTGACTCACGGTTCAGTATGCGCACTTGACGCAGGCCACGTTATTGGCTCACACATGTTTTTTTTAGAAGGCGACCAGACTATCCTCTACACTGGCGACTTCTGCACCAAAGAGAAGTTCTTTTCACCAGGAGCACAACCAGTCGATATAGACGTCTTGATTATCGAATCCACCTTCGGAAGCGAACAGTACATCTTTCCTGAGACGAAAAAAGTCACCGCGCAAATTCAAGAATGTGTTGCTTCGTGTATCGAAAACGACGAATCGGTGATCGTTCTAGCCTATCCTTTTGGAAAGGCGCAAGAACTGACGCACCTTCTTCAGGATTATGCTCCTTTTGTTGATAGCGGCATTTTTGAAATTAACGAAGCACTAGGGAACTTTGGCTATAGATTTCGCCACCAACTATTCGACGCGGTGTCCGTCAAAGAGTCGAGAGAGCCTTCTGTGCTCATAACGAGCAGACGCGCAAAGCAGCTTGAGGCTCTAGACGAAGTGTTCAGTGGAAAAAAGCGCACTCTTGCGGTTTCGGGCTGGGCGATTAATAGTGGTTTCAAATACTTTCGGGGTGTGGACTACGCATTTGCTTTGTCAGACCACGCTGATTTTCGAGACCTTCTAAACTTCATAGATCGATGCAACCCTGATGTGGTATATACCTGTCACGGCTCTGCAAAGAGGTTTGCACGTCTCGTTCGCGATCATCTCGGCATCGAAACAATGCCGCTCGAAAAAGGGCAACACTCTTTATCTAACTATGCTTGATATGCTGGTGGCGAATAGCCTTACCGCAGCCGCATGAAGCCTTAAAATTGCTAAACTAAAGAGTATATATAACAAAAGCTGTCAACTTACATGGGAGATTAAAATGCCTGATACCAACGATAACCAAAGAAAGATACTCAATTATCTGAAAAAAGGGGTTAAACGAGGTAAGTACTTCTTTAAAAGCAAATCAATCGCGCGAGAACTAGGCCTGAGTCCCAATGAAGTCGGCACGAATATCAGCATGTTGATCGATAACTCAGAAGATATCGTCATTGAGAAGTGGAGCTATTCTCACGGGACGACCTGGCGCGTGTACAACGCGAAGGAAGCTTGACGACTTTCTTTTTTTATTTAGAGTTTCGGTGAGCCATTGACTTCAGTTTTGGTTATAAATAACTACGGCCAATTTGCCCACCTGATTCATCGCACTGTTCGAGACCTAGGCATCCACTGCGAACTCGTAAAGAATACTCTCAGCGTCGACGAGTTACTGCGGCGGGGTCCAGACGGCTTAATTTTTAGCGGCGGTCCAAGTATGGACCGCATAGGAGACTGCAAGCAGTATGTTAGAGAGATAGGCCTGCCAATCTTGGGGATTTGCCTGGGCTATCAGCTGATAGCCGAAACTTTTGGCGGCGGAGTCGGCAAAGGCGCCTCAGGTGGATATGCACGTGTCACGGTAGAAATCATCGAACCGGATGACATTCTAGTCGACATGGGGCCAACGATAAGCACGTGGGCGTCACACGCCGACGAAGTCAATCGCTTGCCGAACGATTTCGTGAAACTCGCTCGTTCAGAAATTTGTGAAGTGGAAGCGATGAGACACCCCACTAAGCCTATTTACGGCGTGCAATGGCATCCTGAAGTGGTGCATACGGAAGCAGGAGATACGCTTTTGCTGAACTTTGTAAAAATCTGCGAGAACCACTAGCGCTTCGGCTTTGGCGCAGAGAAGTCGATTCGAATAGCGCCTTTCGGACAACTTCCAATGCATGTCGTACAGCCGAGGCAGAAACTAGGATCTTTAACGATGCATTTTCTCTTGCCGTCAATAATAGCAACGCCGTAAATTCGCGAACCCTTAGGACAAACCTGGGCGCATTTTCCAACGCCATCGCACTTTTCGTGGTCAATAACAATCAGAGGCATTTAGAACAACTGTCGCTGAGAAACTAGTCGTCAATCTCGCCGAGCCGTACTTGACTGACGTAATCATCTCTGTTGAAATGCAGCAACAACTCGCGCGAAGCAGACTCTGGCGAATCAGCCGCGTGCACCAAGTTTCTCACCTGCTCAAGGCAAAAGTCCCCGCGCAAACTTCCGGGCATTGCTTCAATCGGATTTGTTGCCCCTACAAGTTGGCGAACGGCGCGCATGGCATTGAATCCCTCAACCGCCATTAAAATGATTGGTCCAGAAGTAACATAGTAAACTAAATGGTCGTAAAAGGGCTTGTCGCTGTGTTCTGCGTAATGTTTTCTGGCCGTTTCAATATCTAAATTCTTGAGTTTCAGCGCTTGAAGTTCCAGACCTTTCTCTTCGAACCGCGAAATAATCTGTCCAACTAGCCCCCTTTTAACGCCGTCTGGCTTAATCATTACGAAAGTGCGTTCAATGTGATCTTCGGACGCCATTCAAACCTTCGTCACGCTTTTTTGCGTGCTGCTCGCCCAGGTTCTGTCCAAGCTACTCGTCGCGCAAGACGGCCTAGCCTGAAGTTCTTTTCACATTTAGAGGAGCAAAAATTGTGCACCGTTCCATCTCGCTTGACGAACATCTTACCGGTGCCAAGTTCAATGGTGCTGCCGCAAAAGGTACACGTTCGCTTTTCCATATTCTCACCTTTTCATGAGTTTCTTGGCTTCGTGTGCCGTCTCACGAAGCATCAGAATGTCTCCAATTTGGAGAGGACCTACACAATTTCGCGTTATTATTCGCCCCTTGTTTAAGCCCTCGAGGATACGGCACTTCACTTGTTTTGCCTCTCCGTGCATCCCTGTGTTTCCTACTATCTCAATTACCTCTGCAGGTGTTGCATCGTTATATTCTGCCACCGCAAATCCTCCACGATTGGTGCTTCAAGGTTAACCTGAACGAATCGTTTTGAGCTGCTCGACGACTTCATCGACGAGGGCTTTGCTCTTCCCAGCGTCTATGATTGCAGCCGCAGCAGAGCCGACGTCTAGCCCAGACGCAGCTCCAAGATCGCTCTGTCTTTTTACATAAACGTACGATATCCGCTTCTCGTCACAAAGTGGGGGAATGTGCGCCACGATTTCTTCAGGTTGAACGTCTATACCGATGAATACGAGTTGAACGATTCCTCGTTCGATCGCCTTAGTGACCTCGTTCGTACCCTTCTTTATTTTCCCCGTATCACGGGCACTCTCTAAGGCTTCCAAAGCCTTGCTTTCGACCTCATCTGGGATGTCAAATTTCACAAACATGGGTTTTGCCATACTCACATACCTCTTTCAGGACCCGAACGCAAATCATGCGAATCCCGTTATCATTCATCGATATAAATGCTCGTAGGAACTCAAAAAGCCGTATCGACCAAGCTTTCTTCTCGGCAATAACCGCTTACGATGTCCCGTTGGTGTCCTCACTTTATTTCGTTAGGTATAAATGCTTTTTCGATAGCGCATCAGGAGCTTAGCACTCGTTAACTTCATTATTATTATTATTATTATACTAGTGCTAACCTACTTCTAACCTGCCTATTTCAGAATAGCCAGCAGGTAGAAATTTAGCTACCTGATCTACCGTTATAATCTTTCTAAAGCTCTTCTTTTCGTCCTCAGGTGCCGTATCGAGGAGCTCTCTCGAAATCATCTTCGCTAAATCACTCGCATTGTATTTTCCAGGCTCGATGACGACAACGAGCTGAGAGACGCGGGTTATTGCGGACACGGGACCTCCGATGATCTTGTCGTCTTGGACGCCGATGGCCAGCTGCGCTGGTGACTCCAGATAGTGTCGCTCACCTCTGATAATGAAAGCGCCTTTAGGAAGATACTCTCCAGATTCAGGGGTTTTCGATACTTGGTCCGGATGTACCCAGTAACAGCGGCCGACACCGAGACCTTGTTTCCAAATCGCAGAGTATGACACAGCGAATTGAGCAGCCTCGCGTAAGGTGAGTTCTGATATTTCCTTGCCTTGAGATTTTACTATCACGGCCGGTGCTCCGTGGACATCGGCGTGGAGAAATACGTCCCGAGGTTCGAGGTACTTCTTCGCCACTTCTTCATTTGTATCAGCATCCCTACCACCAATTACTAAGAACCCCTCTGTTGAAAAAAACCAACGATATCGCTCGTACCAGCGAGTCTTCTTTTTCTTGATGCGGCGCTTTTCAGGCCCACGTTGTTTGGCATCGGACCCTTGTTCTTCTTTCATTTTTTTCAATGAGAACGTTAGAGCGCGCTCCGCGCCCTCGGCCTTTGCTTTCATCACCTTCGCTTTTTCGTAGTACTTCTGCGCGTTCTGAGGAACGTCCACGTCAATAACGACGTCAATGAGGATTTCTCCAATTTCTATGGTGATTGTTCCTGTGCTTTGATCGACCTGCTTGAAGAATGAGAAAGAGTCGAGAGCACGGTTGACTTCGCTCCACGTTTTCGACCTTCGGGCCTCTCTTACCGTCTTGATTAAACGATCGATCTCTTGATACTTTTCGTAAAGCAAGTCACCTTTTGACTTGTTCTCGTGCTCTTGCTTGTAGAATTGTTGAATTGCTGCCTTTTGCCGATCGATGATCTTTTGAAGTCGCGAGTGTGTTGCTGGTGAAGCTTGTGGTCCTTCAATTTTGAGCCCGTAATAAACGTCAAGAGCCTGATTAAAATTTGGGAAATAGTGTTTGTTATATCGGTCGAATTGTGATATCTCAAACGGAAGGACATCGAGAGGCGCCGATTCATTTTCACACACGATGTGTGGTTTTAACGTATTCGATCTAAGTGGATCGAAAACTTCTCTCAACGCGACATAGAGCCTTTGGACCCCTCCTGGACTTACGCTCACACTGCTTTTTTCAACTTCTGCTCTCAAGCATACTTCTTCAGCATACAAGCCCCCCATATTGAAACGCCCTGCAAGCGTTCTAACAACATCGCGTGAAACTGGCGTGATGGCCGCTTCAAACTCGTCGTACGACAAATCGATGGGGCTGAGCTGCGTTGCGGGATACTCGTACTGTTGGCCTCTTACGACCTGCCGCGTTGCTGACCTCACGCCTCGCAACGGCAAAATAATGCGCTTGGATTCATCTGTAAGGATAACGTTACCTTTCGAAAAGAGTTCACATATCAAGAAGCGTTCATCATCCCCGCGCATAAATCGTATTTCTACCACGCGGTCAAAATCATATTGCACAATTGAGCTGATCCTTCCGCCTTTGAGCTCTTTTCTTAACAGCATTGGAAAACTAGGCGGCAAGGCGGGTGCTGCCGTAGGCGTAGACGTGAGGTATAATCGCTTTCCTGCTTCTATTACTAAGTCGTATTTCCCATTTTTTGTCGCAAGTTTTAGACGCAACTCCACAGGAGTAAGTTGATACGCCTTTTCCAGCTTCGCTCCGATAAGCACGTCCAATTCAGGCAACAGTGCTGCCAAGTCAACGCTCGTCATTACCGTCTTCAAGCGATCGCCTATAATTAGACTGCGTGTCTGCCAAACAGACTCAAGCTATAACACGATCATTTGACAGAGACATAAAACCTGCGTTCTTGCAGCGCGCATCCGTCGGCCGTGCTGTCACCTTTATCTGAACGTAAATCAGACGCGTTAGTTTACGTTTTGTTTCAACGAGTCTAATATGCGATCATAAAGCCGCAAAACATATAAAGCACAGTTGAATGTTAGTTGATGTCGAAGCATGCCAGAAACCAAAGAAAAACCCGCCCCGAAAACAGAAAAAAAAGGTGCCTCGCGAAAGACTGAAAAAAAGGGCCCAACAAAAACCGATGAAAAGCAGGTACAAGAGAAACGGGTAAAGCACGTTGAAGGCATCAAAAAGACGGCACTTTCGTCGGTGCTCGGTATTGCCGCGGGAGTTCTTTCGTTGTATCTGCCTGCTTACAGCTTATTCATCCTTATTGTAGTGGTATACGGTCAAAGGTTTATACTGCCTCGTCTTGCAATTGACACGAAAGAATATCGCTTGACCGACTGGTTTTTCCTTGTGTTTATGAC
>JBAXDW010000001.1:0-31710 GCA_037140755.1 Methanobacteriota archaeon | reverse complement strand
GAACGCTGCACTGTCAGAAGCGGCAGAACAACTCGGGATTGGTATTGGTGTAGGAAGCCAGCGCGCAGCGATTGAACATCCTGAACAAGTCGAATCATTTAGCATAGTTAGGGAGCGAGCCCCGAATGCCTTTGTGGTAGCCAACATTGGCGCTACTCAAGTCAAGGAGTATGATCTAGAGATTATCGAACGCGTAATCGAAATGGTAGATGCGGATGCGCTAGCAATTCATCTTAATTTCTTGCAGGAGGCCGTACAACTAGAGGGCGATACTAACGCAGAAAGATGTCTCGACGCTATAAAATCGCTAAGCGAATCTCTGCGGGTGCCGATTATCGCCAAAGAGACCGGTGCAGGCATTTCAAGAGAGGCGGCAGCTGAATTAAAAAAAGCAGGAGCATCCGCCATTGATGTAGGCGGTGTTGGAGGCACAAGCTGGGCTAGAGTTGAGACTTATCGTGCACAGGAAGACCCTCTGCTCGAGAGATTAGGGGGGCTGTATAGCAGCTGGGGCATACCGACTGCGATATCTATATTAGAGTCCTTAATCTTGCCCGTTATCGGAACAGGGGGAATTAGGCACGGCCTTCACGTGGCCAAGTCAATTGCACTAGGAGCGTCGTTGTGCGGTATAGGGTTGCCATTACTGAAACTCGCATTTAAAGGCCCAAAATACGTAATAAACGAGATCACAGCGATAACTGAAGAATTGAAAGTCGCAATGTTCCTGTCTGGATGTGCGACACTCGTTGACCTTAAGAGATGTCCGATTATGATCGTAGGCGAAACCAAAGAAATATTGCAGCAACGCGGATTTGACCTAACAGAGCTTCAGACAAGGAGGTAGTATTGTGGACGTAGAAGTTAACGCAATTGGCGGCTACGAAGAAGTCGGGCGCAATATGACTGCCATTCGGGTGAATAAAGACATCGTAGTCATAGATATGGGACTCAGGCTCGATAGGATCGCAATTCATGAGGATGCAGAAATTGAGAAGATGTCTCCTATTGACTTAATCAAGATGGGAGCGATACCAAATGACGCACCGCTAAGCCAATCCAAGAGGGCTGTAAAGGCGGTAATCTGCACGCATGGACATCTTGATCATATAGGAGCGGTTCCAAAACTCGTACACAGATATGACGCTCCAATAATAGCCACACCGTTTACCGCTGAGCTGATTGCACAACAGATCCAGGCCGAGAAGAAGTTCGGCGTCGAGAATCCCCTTTATACGCTTGAAGCGGGACAAGTTTACCAAATAACTCCCGATATAGCGGTTGAATTCGTAAGAGCGACGCACAGCATACCCGATCCAATAATTGCCGTGCTGCATACGCCTGCCGGTGCTATCGTCTATGCGAACGACTTCAAGCTCGATCGCACTCCAGTGATTGGCAAACCCCCAGACTTCAATCGCCTTAAGAGTTTGGGAAGAGAGGGAGTGCTCGCTTTGATCGTAGAGAGCACTCGCGTCAAAGAGCTCGGCAAAACCCCGTCAGAACAGATTGCAAAAGACCTAGTTCGCGACGTACTGCTTGGAACTGAAGAAGAAGACAAAGGGGTGCTTGTCACGACTTTTTCGTCGCATATCGCCCGCGTAAAGACGATCTTCGAAGCGGCTCAAGAGATGGGCCGACGCCCACTGATCCTTGGCCGCTCAATGGAGCGATATCTGGGAACGGCTGAAAGGATGGGATATGTAGAGCTTCCAAATGACATTGGTGTGTACGGGAACAGGAGATCGGTAGACAAAATATTGAAAAGAGTGATGCAGGAGGGCAAAGACAAATACCTCCCAATAGTCACGGGTCATCAAGGAGAGCCCGAAGCTATGCTCACGAGGGTTGCAAGCGGGCTGACACCCTATCAAGTTACGCCTGGCGACAAGATAGTGTTTTCTGCTGAGGTGATTCCAACCCCTATAAATGCGGCCAACAGATATTCGCTCGAAACAAAGCTTAAAATGCGCGGCTCTCGGCTTTATACCAACGTCCATGTGTCAGGCCATGCAGCCCGCGAAGACCACTGGGAGCTCATCAACATGCTCAAACCAAGCCACATATTTCCTACACATGGAGATCTCACGATGACGAGCTCTTACGTAGAACTAGCGGAAGAAGCGGGTTACAGCTTGAGGGACAATATTCACCTTTTGAGGAACGGCCAGAACATTTCGGTAAGACCTTAACACTAAACACCCTTTGAGCCGCATATCGTTACCGAAATCGTAGCGCTTTCACGGAGATACTAAAAAATGAGCGGTTTGAGCCACAGCTTAGGCAAAAGAAAGGAAATGATTGACAATGCGCTAAACGACTTTGTCCGGCTAGTTTTTCCCGAAGAATTGTACAGAGCGGCTCGGCATCTCATTGAAGCAGGCGGAAAAAGGCTGCGTCCTTCTGTTTTACTGTTGGGTGCCCAAACGGTGCAACCGGACATCGCCATAGATACGATACTTCCAGCCGCGGTCTCCGTGGAGCTCATCCACAATTTTACGTTAATTCACGACGATATCATGGATGCTGATGCGACGAGACGCTCCATAGAGACTGTGCACACAAAGTGGGGTATGTCAGAAGGCGTCTTAGCAGGCGACGTGTTGTACGCCAAAGCCTTCGAAGTACTCTCTTACACTGAAAAAGAACCAGAAGACATAATGAAATGTCTTCGCCTTCTCTCTAAGGCATGCTTACATATCTGCGAGGGACAATGGCTCGACATAACGTCTGAGAACAATAAGAACGTGTCGGAGGCAGATTACCTCGATATGGTCCAAAAAAAGACAGCTGTGCTCTATGCAGCTAGTCTTGCGATGGGGGGCATACTCGGAGCCGGCACCGAGGACGAAGTGAACGCCCTGTGGGAATTTGGGATAGCAATGGGCATAAGTTTTCAGATCCGCGATGACGTACTGGACCTAATCACGCCTTACGACGTTCTTGGAAAAGATAGAGCGAGCGATCTCATCGAAGGCAAGATGACACTCATTATGATACACGGACTAAAACACGGAATAATGTTTGACCCATCGAAACTCACAGGAGAAAATGAGATCGACCAAGCGATTGAAGCTTTGCAGCAGGCTGGATCGATCGATTATGCCATGGAAAAAGCGAGAGAGCTCCTACAAGTCGGCAAGGCGCGACTCTCGGTTATAGCCGATTCAGAGGCAAAATCTGAGTTACTCACCCTCGCGGACTATATGATTTCTAGAGTTTATTGATTGTGCTTAGTCGAGGCGATCGAATGGACCCTCAGGTTTTAAGCACCGAGATCAAGAAACGCGCGCTCCAAAATGCGGTTCGACATGGAGGCAATGCAGAGCGACGCGCCGTCATCTCAAAGCTCATTGGCGATTACCCTGAACTTAGACAGCAAGCTTCGGAGATATCAGGCTCAACGGAGAACATCGTTACTGAGGTCAACGCACTGACGCTTGACGAACAGAAAGAATTGCTCGAAGAATTAGCCCCAGAAATCCAGTATCGTGTAGCAAAGCAGCAGGGCAAAAAGACGTACCTGCCGGAGTTGCCGCACCACGACCGCGTGATCATGCGATTCGCACCTAATCCCAACGGGCCAGCTACACTCGGCAGCGCACGCGGAATTGTTGTGAATTCTGAATACTCTAAAAGGTACAGCGGTTCATTTATTTTGCGTTTTGACGACACAGACCCTCAAACAAAGCGGCCAATGCTCGAGGCTTACGCTTGGTACCTCGAGGACTGCGAATGGCTTGGAGCGACCCCAAACATCGTGGTTACGGCTTCCGACCGAATGGAAATATATTACCATTACGCTGAAAAACTCATCGCAGAGGGAGTGGCCTACATTTGCACTTGCTCCCAACCGCACTTCAAAATGCTGAAAGAAGCAGGATTAGCGTGTCCTGATCGAGACAATGCCCCTCATGAGAATATGAAGAGTTGGAAAAAAATGCTGAGTGGGCATTTTAGCGAAAAAGAAGCGGTTTTACGGATTAAAACTGATATAACTCATAAAAATCCGGCTTTGCGAGACTGGATATGTTTTCGAATTGTCGATCTGACGCACCCCAGAGGGCTCAAATTTCGAGTGTGGCCTATGCTTGATTTCGAATCTGCCATAGAAGACCACGAACTCGGGGTCACACATATAATTAGGGGAAAAGATCTGCGTGATAGTGAAAAAAGACAGAGGTTCCTGTACGACTATCTAGGATGGACGTACCCATTCACTTTACACTGGGGAAGAATTAGCGTCCACGAATTCGGCAAGTTCTCAACAAGTGCGCTGCGGAAGCAGATTAGCGAGGGACTTTATCGCGGATGGGATGATCCGAGACTCCCCACACTAAGAGCTTTGCGACGGCGAGGTTTTAATCCAGAAGCAATCAAGCGCTTTATTTTGAAGCTTGGCGTTAACGAATCGGATATTAGCGTGAGCTTAGAGAACCTCTACGCTGAGGATAGAAAAATCGTAGACCCCGTTGCTAATAGGTATTTCTTCGTAGATGATCCAGTCCTTATGCACGTAGCCGAAAGCACCCCTACCATAGCCTATGCACCGATGCACCCGTCAGATCCTAATGTGTGCAGAGAGATTCCCGTCGAAGCAGACGTTTGCATAAGTACAAAAGACAATACGTTTTCTCTAGGCGATTTAGTGCGATTGAAGGACCTTTATAACGTTCGAATTGTGCGCAAAGAGCCTCTGGAAGCAGAATTCGCTGGCCACGAAATAGTAAAAGGCACGAAAATAATCCACTGGGCCCCGCCTGACGGGCCTCTGGTTCAGGTGCTCACGCCGAGCGGAGTCGATGTAGGAGTTGGCGAAGCTGGCATTGAAAGTGAACTAGACAACGTGGTGCAATTTGAACGTTACGGATTTGTTAGAGTTGATCGGGTGGAACGAGACGGATTGACAAAAATAACGTGCTACTTCACCCATAGGTAGATCTAAGCGTCATTTTATCTCTAAACGGTGAACGCGTGCCGCGCTATGAATTGAACAGAACGAGTAACAACGAGATAGCTACAGACGCAATAATCACAGAGATTCCTAAGGCGCCGCCCATTGCCATTATAGCATTTACTGTACTTGCGAGCTGTGCAGTCTTTTGCGATCCAAAAACAGACACACCTCTCGCTTGTTGGGTGTTCATCCCAAAAGAAACCGGCTCTAGGTCCTCCTCTGACTCGTCAACAAGCTCTATAATCGTCTTCAACAGAACGCCGTTGTCGGATTTGAACCCTAACCAGTTCGCTCCACTATAGGAGTTCACGACGTGGTTGTCAGTAGTCATAATTTCCGCTTCATCGACTTTCAAAGCGCTGACTACTATTTCCCGCAAATTTGGTACCATGTTGTTAGCATCCACCAAGATATACGCTGTTCGCTGTCCTGCAGCTTCAACTAACGCAACCTGAATTCCAAGATCACCCATCCCCTCGTCTCGTCTGAAAATAGGCGCCCTACTAGCTATTCCAAGCTTAATATTAGTTTCAAGGGGTTCTGATAGCATCAGTCGTGATGAGGCCTCTCTAATCGCGTCAATCAGATCGAATGAATTCTTCGTGCCCGCCCATATAGATGACGCATAAGGAGCCGTGCAGTTGTGTGCATCAATCAACGCAGAATATCGCACACCCTGCGTTCTAGCTTCCGCACTAGCAACTAGACCAAGCCCAAATTCAATGTCCTCTGTTGATTCGGGCGACAAAGTCGATATAAACAGAATTGAGGTGCCAAATCTTTGAGCGAGAAGCTTTATCTCACCTTTCTTTACTCTAATTGATTTTGATGCCTCTGTGCTATATTGGGTGTTCGCCAGCGCGCGTACCGCAGCTTCAACTATTTTCAGTGACTCTTTTGCCGATACTAAATTGAAATCGTGTGTCGCGGTTCCGTGGGGAACTAAAACCTCGCCGCCATCGAGATTCTTTGCTATCCTTACAGGCAGATTTCCGCCGCCAAGCTCACCGACTGGACCCGGATGTACGGCTGGTATGACAAAAGTGGCTTTAAACTGTTCTTTGGCCCTAAAAGAGAGGGTAGTGACTGGAACTACCACAGATTCGCCAATCTTTTTAAAGAAGTCTTCCATTCCAGGGGCGCCATCGACTGTTTGCGCAATGTAACCGCGAACAAAATCTATACCGCTAACGCCGAACGATTTTCTTAAAGGTGCATCCATGTACCGTACAAATACTAGCACCCCCACCGTGAAAATGACGCTTATTGCCACTAGGTTCACGAGATAGCCCGTGACCCCGAATAGCGGCAAGAAAATAGCCCCAAATACCGTTTGAAGTGAAGCAGGGCCTATAATTCGAGCAACGCTCTTCGACGTTATGGCCATCAGCACCAAAATCCTGAAAGCAAAAACCGCGCCTAATGACATGACGTACGCTGAAAATGTCAGTTGCCAACCTGTAACAAACGAAATCACGGCACCGATTATACAAAAAACGCTAATAATTATGGCTCCAACGAACGCCAACAAAGCGGAACGATTGATGGTCATAGCTCCTTGCAACAGCCGAGCCAGCGGATGTGTAAAAGCGGCGGCCAGCACTGCTGGGAGACCAATAAGGATCAAGCCAGCGAGAAGATTCTCTCTTAACCCAAGGTTAAAGACGCCCGCGCCGACAACAAGAGACAATGCTAGCGTAAATGGGATAGTGTTTTTCCATCGTGGCGCTGTAAAGACATATTTCATCAGTCCAGCAGTCCGCTCTTCCATCCCCTTTACGACTTTATCCTTCGGGCCAAACAACCTAGACTTCATCTATGCGCCCTGCTCTTTTTCTCTTCAAGTTCTAGCTCACTAATTCCTATATGCCCTCTGCACTGTCCGTCAAACCACTTCTTTTCATAACTGATTATTTTAATGCGCTTGTGAAAGATCGGCGCATCGAGGACGAGCGTTTCGTACTCCCCCCCCTCCCCCATAATATGCACTCCGTGTCTTCGATGCAAAACAGATAAATCGTCAACCGCCTCTGCATCAAGTGTCCGACCTAGCCACGATTCATCAAATCCATACGCCGCGACCTGAACGATTGTAATGTGCATTGAGCGTGCCATCGCTCGCAGCAGATGTTCACTACCTTTGTTCCAAAGGGGCGCATATAGGACCAATTGCAGCTTGTCGCATAGCGTTTTGAACCGACTCATCTGGTAGTTTGATGCTATCGTGCCCACCACCACCCCCCCCACTTCGAGACCTTGCAGCAAGCTTCCTAGTAAGACCAACTCGTCCTCATGTGAAGAAGATACACCAGATGTTAGCGGGATGTCGAGAGCTTGTGAAATTAAAGGGGTGACATGTGCACACGGTGTGTGATATATAAACGAGTCCTCCACAGGTTGAATATTCACCAATTGCACAACTTCGTGGTCATACGACGCGCACGTTAGTGCGCAGATTGAATCCTTGCCCCCCGAAATCAAAGCAGCTAAACGCATGCAATCTCCGTGTTCAACTAGAACAGGTGAGTGTCAATCTTCTTTAAGAACAACGTCAATTGCTTTGAGCGGCACATCTGCCAAAGCTTTGCCTATTACTGACTTTGCGATTTTTGCTGCGTGGGACTCGTTTTCGGCATTCAATATCTTGATTTCGAGTATCAATCCGACGAGGGCTGTCCTAGCCACTAAATAAGCACTGTCTAATATTTCTCCGCACGCGGGACAAGATATCGACCCAATAGCGACTTCAACCTTGCTTAACTTTGGGTTTAAACGCTTACCGGTCTCTGCTATCGCTATACCTATAGCATCATCTACCGATTTGACGTCTTTTACCAGCCATGCTGCCTCGAGCGTGACATAATAGTTCGGCATGCTTTCTCCTAAGCCTACACAGCTAATTAATATTCTTATAGCGCGATTTTTCATAAACGCTAACGCATGTTCGATCGAAGGGCTGCCGTTTAAGCTGTTTGTTCAGTCAGGAGTGCCCCTACGCGAACTCCTGCATCAAGCCATCCGTAGCCATAGCTAAAGCACACCAAGGCATTAACTAGATCGCCGATTGCTCGAAAATGGAGTCCATCTTCATAATAACACCGCGCCATGACTAAAAAATCTGTTGAAGTCTTGTTGTTGGAATTGATTTCTACGTGTTCAAGATCAAAGCGAAGCATTACTTCATAACGTGCTACCTTCTCCACGATTTCCGACATTTTAAGCACCAGCGAACGTTTCTAGCGCCTCTTTTTCTACAAAATGAAGTGATGCGGGTATGACAAGAATATGAAGCGGGGGGCCGAAGTCGTATTCTTTAAGCTTTCCCAGCGTGTCTGCTCTCACGGTCGGTGAGTGCGACCCTGCCCTAGCAATGCCAACTCCTAGTGACGAGGTCAATTGATCCCGGCCTTTCTCATGTTCACTGTGAAGAAGCAATTTTATTCCCTGTCCAAGCGTCATGAATTCTTCTTGTATATCCAAAAAGAGCAACGTATGGAGGTCGTTCCTTAGATTCAACGTGACTGTATTATAAGGCATATCTGAGATTTCTCTATAAGGAAAAGCAATGGTCGCCGATTTGCCAAAACGATAGTTTTGAAGGCCAGTCAATCCATAAATTGCTGTAGTTATTGACGCACCGTGAATAATTTGGGTACTTATTCCCTGGTTGTGCGCCCGTATTCTCAAAGCGACGTGTGTGGTAGAAATCATCGCGTCGCCCGCAGTCAAGAAGGCAACATTCTTGTGCTTAGAATCTGCCAGAATGGTCTTGTCAGGAGCCTGCTCTACGTCGTCCCTATCAAGCACATAGATTTCGCGCTTATAGAATCCTTCAAGTTTCTCAATTGTCGTTCCTACCAGCTTTGAAGTATAAAACTCAGCGTATATCGTATCGGCGTTTTTGATCGCTTTCAGTCCTTTCACTGATATATCGTCTTCATCAAATAGACCCAGACCAATGAACGTCAGCACCGAACTACCCCGATCCGAGAAAGAATTCAGCAAATAGCTTGGTGTCAAATGCAATAGCTTTTTCTCTCTCAAATTGACCGCGCAGCTTGTCGAAGACCAGAAAAAAGATAACTTCAAGCGTTCTCTTATCAAGCAGATGCTTGTGTCGCAGAAAAAATGGTGCGTCACCGTGCCAAAACAAGAAGGCGAGCGGGTCAGGAGAGAACTTAAGGAGCTTAGCCTCTTGGATGAGAGATACAAGATAGAAGAACGAAACGGACGGCTTCATATACCGTTCAAAGGAGGGCCGCACAAACACCGCTATAACGTTGAAGCATGCACCGTTGACCTTCGGCCGCAAAAGCTTCAGAAGAGGCTTGGAATCAGTTACGATGCAATTGGGGATATTGCTATAATCGGTTGGTTCGATGGCGCTCGAGCCGCCGCGACCGAGCTTTTGGAGACGCGAAAAAACATCAAAGTTGTTCTCGCTGCGGTTAGTGGTGTGCGTGGCGAGTACAGACTGAAAGACCTTATCTTCGTTGCTGGTGAAAGACGGACGGAGACAGAACACAGAGAGTACGGCTCCAGACTGCTGATCGATGTCTCGAGAGTCTATTTCAGCCCACGCTTAGCTACAGAAAGACACCGCTTGGCTGAACTGGCGCAGTCGGACGAGACTGTTGCTGACATGTTTGCCGGTGCCGGGCCTTTTGCCGTATTACTCGCAAAGAAAGTAAAAAAAGCAATCGCCTTTGAGTTGAATCCTGCTGCGTTTCGTTACCTGAAAAGGAACATCGAATTGAACAAGTTAAGTAACGTCAAGGCTTGCTTGGGTGACGCAAAAGACATAGCACCCAAATTTGTTGGTGCAGCAGATCGTGTTATCATGAATTTGCCGCATAGTGCCTTCAATTTCTTAGGCGACGCCTTGACCGTACTCAGCAGCAGTGGCGGCTTTGTCCATTATTACGACGTGAAACCTGAAGACGCGTTTCCTGAAACCATTGAAAGAGTCAATGAGTTTGTCCGAAATCGCAATAGGACCGTTGAAACGATTCATCTTAAGAAAGTCAGATCATACGCGCCACATCAATATCATATCGTAATTGACCTAAAAATCGCTCCAAGTTGACTTGGCGCGGCTTCTTCGTTTGAGCTCGACGCCTCGAAAGCGAGATTCACCTTATCTGTGCAACCAACGGGATCCGCCTTTTATGTTGGGCACGCGACACTTGTTCGGAGATTCTTTGGACTTGATGCGATTCCACTCCCACCAACTGGGCTGTTTCCTCAGCAGTTTTCTCTTTATCTATTAGTTCGCACAAAATTCGATCGAGCAGCGAATAGGAGATGCCTAGCTCTTCTTCATCTGTTTGACCTAACCAAAGTCCAGCCGAGGGTGCCTTCGAAATTATTCTTTCTGGAATATTTAGATGCCGCGCTAGCTGAAAAACTTGAGTCTTATAGAGGCACCCTATAGGCAGAGCGTCCACACCGCCGTCTCCGTACTTGGTGAAGTAGCCAGTGAGCAGCTCAGTTCGATTGCCAGTTCCTAAAACTAGTCGGCGGTCAGCGTTCGACGCGACATAGTTGAGGGCCATCCTAATTCTAGGCTTCAAATTTGCCTCGGCTGTCGAAAGTCGGCCGAGTGTGTGAGCTGGTAGAATCGGCAAAGCCGATTCTTTGAAGCAGTTGACTAGATCATTGATCTCAATTATCGTAAACGGGAGCTTATACGCTTCTGCGATAGAAGTCGCATCGAGCACGTCTTGCGTCGACGTGACCCCACTTTCAGGAAATATCAACGCTTTCGTATCTACAACGTCGTGCGCCAATGCGGCGACAACTGACGAATCAACCCCCCCACTCAAAGCAACAATTGCACCTCGAATATTGGCAGATTGTACTGTGGCTTTAATGAAGCGTTTGAGCTGCCGGATGATTGCACCCAAGGCATCTTCATTTAAAACGAGGGAGTCCATGGCTGAGAAGCGGTTTACTCACCGGCGCCAAAAACGTCTTTAACTGTGCTGAAGACTTTGGACTTGCGACTGGCTTTCATTATTGTTTCGCCACTTGCAGAAGCAAGCTCTTGGAAAAGCTCTTTTTGCTTTTCAGTCAGATTCCTTGGAATCTCAACGATCAATGTTGTGTATTGATCGCCTCGCCCACGCCTGTGAATACTTGGGGCGCCCTTATCTTTTAGACGTATAGTGGTGCCGCCTTGCGTTCCTGCGGCAAGATCTACCTTCAAAGCGCCATACACAGAAGGTACTTCGATTTGACCGCCCAACGCTGCTGTTGAGATGCTTACAGTTACGTCACAATAGATGTCATCGCCTTCACGTTTGAACACGGGATGTGGTCTAACGTGTACAACTATAAGCAGATCACCTGGGGGCCCGCCACGGATCCCTACAGAACCTTCACCCGCTTTTCGGATGTGTAAGCCTGAATATGCTCCTTCTGGAATCTTTATAGGAACAGTTTTCGTAGCTTTGACCCTTCCAGTACTCTTACAATGCTTACAGTTGGTCTCGAATATTTTACCTTCACCTTGACACTCAGGGCAAGTTACGATCCTGATAACCTGGCCCCCAAAGATGTTCTGAGCACGCTGTATCTCGCCTCTACCACCACAAGAAGGACACGTTTTTATATCACTGCCTGGTTCGGCCCCTGTTCCTGCGCAATTATCACAGCGTTGATATCGAGATGCTTTTAGTTTGACTTCGGCCCCAAAAATTGACTCTTCAAATGATACTTCGACGTCGGCCTGCAAATCGGAACCTCTTCGCGGACTAGTTGCGCGCGTCCTTGTTTGGGTTCCGAATGGACTGGTGCCGATGCCCCCTCCGAAGAATGTCTCGAAAATATCTGAAATATCGCCAAATCCGCCGTAATCGCTGAATCCTGCACCAGACGAAGCTTGCCCGAAACCTGCTTTGCCAACCCTGTCGTAGGTTGAACGTTTGCTTGGATTGCTGAGTGTCTCATAAGCCTCAGTAATCTCTTTAAACTTGTCTTCTGCCTCGCTTTTGTCGGGGCAAACATCAGGATGATATTTTAAAGCAAGTTTTCTATAGGCTTTCTTTATCTCTGCCTCTGTGGCAGTCTTGTCGACTCCTAGCACTTCGTAATAATCACGATTCATGAGGTCTATTTACGCACTACTTCTCGTCGACTACCTCGTAGTCCGATTCTTCTGTCGGGGGTTCTTGTTTTGCATCTTCTGCAGTCTTAGCGTAGAGCTCGGTCGTAATTTGATAAATTGTGTTCGTTAGTTGTTCTGTTGCCTGTTTAATGGCTTGGATGTCTGTACCGTTGAGTGCCTCGCGCACTTTTTCAATTTCAGTCGAAACCTTGCTCTTATTAGAATCGTCGATCTTATCCCCCGACTCTCTTAACGTTTTTTCGGCTGTATATACCATAGAATCCGCGCCGTTTCTAATCTCCGCTTCTTCTTTCTTCTTTCGATCCTCGTCAGCGTGGACTTCAGCGTCTTTGACCAATTTATCAATCTCTTCGTCACTTAGGCCGCTGGTTGACGTTATAGTAATCTTCTGCTCGTTACCCGTTCCCAAATCCTTTGCCGAAACGTGCACAATACCGTTGGCATCTATATCGAAAGTGACTTCGATCTGGGGAACACCTCGCGGTGCAGGGGGGATTCCGACTAACTGAAATCGCCCGAGTGTTTTATTGCCGACTGCCATTTTACGTTCACCCTGAAGCACGTGAATCTCAACAGAGGGCTGGCTATCAGCTGCTGTCGAAAAAATTTGAGATTTCTTGGTAGGGATGGTGGTATTCTTTTTTATCAGTTTAGTGAATACGCCGCCGAGGGTTTCTATTCCCAAGGATAAGGGAGTGACGTCGAGTAGCAATACGTCTTTCACTTCGCCAACAAGAATGCCGGCTTGGATTGCAGCGCCGATTGCCACGCATTCGTCCGGGTTAATGCCACGATCGGGCTCTTTACCTAGGTACTGCTTTATCGCATTTTGCACCGCAGGAGTGCGTGTAGAGCCTCCGACTAGTATGATGCGGTTGATATCCTTTGGCTCAAGCTTTGCATCTTTCATAGCTTGTTTCATCGGCCCCATCGTCTTTTCGATCAAGTCCGCCGTCAGCTTGTCAAACTGCGCCCGCGTCAACGACGTATCCAAGTGCTTTGGGCCGTTTTGATCTGCCGTGATAAACGGGAGGTTCACCGCCGCACTGGTCAGCGTTGACAACTCGATCTTAGCCTTCTCTGCTGCCTCCTTGAGCCTCTGCAAGGCCATCTTGTCGTTTCTGAGATCGATGCCATGGTCCTTCTTGAACTGATCGGCAAGATAGTCGATAATCCTTTGATCAAAGTCATCGCCACCGAGTAGGTTATTGCCGTTAGTAGCTAGTACATGAAATACCCCGTCACCGATATCCAATATCGATACGTCAAAAGTTCCCCCGCCAAGATCAAAAACCAAAATCTTCTGCTCCTCTCCTTTATCCAAGCCGTAAGCGAGGGCAGATGCTGTTGGTTCATTAATAATCCGCAAGACTTCAAGACCTGCTATAGTACCCGCGTCTTTCGTGGCTTGCCGCTGACTATCGTTGAAATACGCAGGGACAGTGACAACGGCTTGGCTCACCTTCTCACCAAGATAATTCTCAGCATCTTGCCGCAATTTCTGTATGATCATTGCTGAGATTTCTTGTGGTGTATAGGTCTTACCTTCAATGGCGACCGTGAAGTCGGAACCCATCTTCCTTTTTATAGACGAAATCGTGTGATCTGGATTAGTAATCGCCTGCCTTTTTGCAATCTCGCCTACAACTCGTTCTTTCTTCACGAAAGCTACTACGGAGGGCGTCGTTCGATTTCCTTCTGCGTTTGGAATTACTACTGGTTCGCCTCCTTCCATGACTGCGACGACAGAGTTAGTCGTTCCTAAATCTATGCCTATTACTTTGCTCATTTGTCCACCCTATTTGTGTTTTTGTTAACCTTCACTTTGGAAGGCCGAATCACCTTTTCATGAAGCCTATAGCCCTTTTGGATCTCCTCAGTTATCACGTTATCTGGCAGGTTAGTATCACCTTCAGTCATAATCGCTTCGTGTAAATGCGGATCAAACAGCTCTCCGACCGACTTTAAGCTCGTGACGCCGGCCCTACCAAGAATATCGCATAGCTGTTTGTGTATCAATTCGATTCCTTCAGAAATGCCTTGGTTGCTCTCAGTCCGCAGTGCCTGAGCAGCTCGTTCAAGGTTGTCAGAGATAACAAGCAGTTCCTTAATCAGTTCAACAGATGCGTACTTTGAGAGATGCTCTCCTTGTGTCTTAGTTCGCCGCTTAAAGTTGTCAAAGTCAGCTTGAAGCCTTTGTAGGCGCGAGAAGTATTCGTCATTCTGTTTTTTGATGCTGTCAAGTTCCTCCAAAAGAGCTGTTTCCTCAACGGGAGTTTCAACTTCGATAAGCTCCTGGTCATCATCTTGTGAAATCGGCGATACCTCCTCCAGAAAAAGACTGCTTTTTTTAATATGTTTGCACTTCTATAAAAAGATTTTGAGAGAGCTAAATTGAAAAAGATTGAGTCTGTGAGCTTTCTTCAGTTCTATTTTTACATCTAGTCATTCTGGTTGGTCGCTCCAATTCCGCTACTTCTTGCATCTAAACGTAGAACTAACTTCAAAATTCGAAAATCGCAGGATTGCGTTGACGGGAACTTTTGCCGCCTTAAACAATGTTGCTATAATTATCGATGTTCTTTCGGATGGTCGTCGCCGATTCAACGGTGCAGTGCACTCCAATGATTTTCCCCGCCTCGACGAGAATCCCGTGCCCAAAACGACAGTTCTCTCCAATTATGGCGCCTAGGTTCATTACGTGGTGGAGCTCACCATCGAGAAACGGCATCGAAATCTTTGTTTGCTCGGTAATGAAATGCGAACCGATCATCGTATTTTTTCCAATAATTGAGTTTGCGACAAGCGAATGAGAGCCCAACCGCACATCATTCATTATCAAGGAGTTTCGTACCTCGGTAAAAGAGTCGATGGTAACGCCGTTTCCAATGCTAGTAGATGGCAATATCGTGACATTGGGTCCGATCTCTACATCTCTGCCCACCACGACTGGACCAAACACGTAAGACCCCGATCTTATGATTGAATTCTCACCTATGATGACGCTGCCCCGCACTTTCGCATCGTCTTCTATTTGGCCGTTCTTTTGCGCTGGTACCTCTTTAATTGCGGCCAACACTGCAGCGTTTGCATTAAGCAGATCCCAAGGATAGCTGGCGTCGATCCACATGGACGTCGTTTGAACCCCACTGACATCGTACTGCTTCTCGATCATCCTCTGAATGGTGTCTGTTATCTCATATTCGCCTCTTGGAGATATTTTGGTGTAGGGAATCTCATTAAATGCTGTTGGCGCAAAAACATAGATCCCAGTGTTAATGTAATGGCTAATATCAGTCCGAGGCTTTTCGACTATTTGCGTGACGCGATTCCCTTCCGTTGTAACGACCCCGTAACCCTTCACGTTTTCTTTCACGGTCAAAAGTAGCGTTACGTCGCCGGATGCGTTACTCATGACTTCTTCAATAGCCTCCGGGCTGGTCAGGTTGTCACCGTTTAGAACCAAGAAGTTATCCTCGATTGAATCCTCTGCCAGCTTAATAGCGTGGGCCGTTCCGAGCTGCTGCGGCTGCTCGACATACGTTATTTTTACGCCGAATTTCTTGCCACCTTCGAAGTAGTTCATTACTTTTTCTTTCTTGTAGCCGACTACAAGGCTTATGTCAGTAACGCCGCTCCGAGCAAGAGAGTCAATCACATATTCAAGAATAGGCCGGTTAGCCACAGGCACCATTGCCTTTGGTTGAGTTAATGTAAATGGCCTTAAACGCGTTCCTTCGCCTGCAGCTAAGACAATGGCTTTCACTGTATCCCTTCGCACATCTATACGGAAAATAACTATATAGTTGTTACTTATCATGCTGACTAGGGCGCAAAGTTGGATTCTACGCCGTAGTATACGTGCTAACGCTCACGAGTAGGGCCACTCATGAAAGGAGAGCAATCCAAGAACCTGCAAGAGCTAACAAGAGTTGTCTCAGACAACGCCATTTTTCCTGATAGCGAAATGTTAGGTAAGCGCAAAGAGTTTGCTCAACACGTCGAAGCGTTTCACAAAGATTCTCGAATCCCGCTCTACACAGACTATAAGGGAATCCTTTTGATGACTGCCCACCAGCCAAATTTCCTTCCATATAGTGGGGTTGTGCGAAAGGCAGTGCTAATCCACGCCGTGGCAGAACATTTGCGAGAGAGTCTCAACTGTCCTGTAGCGGAGCTCTTCTGCTTTGCCGACCAGGACTTTGCGGATGAAAGGTGGTTTCGAGAAGCGCAACTTCCGAGCGTTCGAAACAAAAACGGCACGCTCAGCCTACATTTGTCGATCGCAGAAACTTACAGCAACAAGATCCTACGCGCTGTTCCGAAACCTGAGAATAACGAAATAGAAAAGATAAAAAACGAGATTCAACGCTGGGCGATTGAATCAAGAGATTCAATCATAAAAAACTCAAAGTACTTGAGGTTGGAAGCCCCCGACGTTCACTTAGACACGCGATCCGTCTTTGAGCTTATTGATCGCGCCAGCGAGAGAAGTACGAACGCGGCTGATTTTAACGCCTTTTTTTTAGCGTACTTCATCGAAGAATGTGGTTACAATACTGCTTTCGCGCGCTTTTCTGAATGCCAACAGGTATTCCGTGACGAAATCGCTTTTATGTTAGCGAACTTCGACCAATATGCAAGATTGATGACTGAATCGCAGAAAAAACCCACTCCAATGTCACACGCCCCTATATGGTACCACTGCCCTTGTGACGGAAAAGCAGATGTCGAGGTGACCCATACGTCCAGCCGCGCGCTCATCGCAAGGTGTCGCGCATGCAACACAACTTCCGAGTTCGAAGGCGACTTGCGCTCAGGACTACAGCAGATGTTGCCAAATGTGTCGCTGCGAGCAGAAGCTATGCTTATCGCTTTTAGCGGCATAGGTATCACATTCTATGTCGGAGGCAAAGGAGGCGCCGAATATCTCAGCAGAGCCGCAAAGATCGCTGAAGCCCTTGGAGTACCATTTCCGGTCGTCTCTACGTGGAGGCCCAAAGATATATACGGAGGCATCGGACAGCTAGATGCAATCCTGGAATTATTGAGGGTGAGGTATCAATACAATCTTGTTAGGAATGACAAGAAGTGCGATACAGCAATCCTACGACGCGAGTTGGATGACATTCTAGCGGATATCGATGGAGTAATCTGCGCTCTCGATAACCTGAAAAGTGCCGTCGCAAATAGGAAAGTTGATAGTTACAAAGAGAAGATAGGTTTTATCGTCAACATGCAAAATCAGTTGAAGATGCGTTTTGAAAGAAATAAGATCGCACGAGATCGCTCGATAGTAGCTAATACAAAGAAAACGCTTGCCATGATTCCCTCCATCATTGACTATGCAGTCAATATCGGGGTACAATCGACCGTCGAGCAATGGTCGAACGCGCTCGAACAAAACGCGTATTTTGATGCGATGTTGCCCTTAAAAACCAATACTCCAATTGACTCGTTGTTCGAAACGACAAAACAACTATGCGTCGGTGATTTGTTTGAGTAAGGTAATTCTCGCGATCGGAGCTCATCCAGATGATTGTGAATTAGGTTGCTACGCCACATTAGCCTATCATAAAAACAAAGGAGACGCAGTTCACCTGCTAGTACTATCCAAAGGTGAGGCAGGGGGGCCAAGCGACAAAAGAATCAAAGAGTGCAATGATGCCGCTCGGGTACTTGGCGCGGACAGCATTACGATTGAGGGCCTAAGAGATCGGATGATCACGACTGACTATCAGACAATCGAACTTATTCAGGCAAAGTTAGATGAATTACAGCCCGACCGGATATACACTCACAGCCCACATGACAATCATCAAGATCATCGAAACGCTGCACTTGCAACTATGACGCTTTATCGACACGTGGACGATATATTCCTGTATGAGTCCCCAAGTGTATCACTGGAGTTTACTCCACGGATCTTCGTCAATATCACTAAATTTTTCAGCATCAAAATCGAGGCCTTGAAACTGCACGAAACCCAGAATGACAAATACTACGTTAGAACGGAAGCGATCGCCGGTCTAGCTCAGTATCGCGCTTTTCAGGCTGGAATGCTAGCTACGCATAATCATAGCAAAGCTGAAGCTTTCGATCTTGCAAAACTTACTTTGTAGTAGTAGTCGCGGATGCACTTTTCAAGACGCCTAGGTTCCTTTTTGAGGTTTGATCGCTTTACTTCTGTCTTTGATTGCTAAGCGCCCTGCCCGCAACGCCCATATTATTAGAAAGAAAATTGTGATGGATCCAAGGGCAGTCAGCAAGCTGTAAGGTGTAATTCCGCCCGTAAGATCTATAAGTGTCTTAGAATAGCCCAGAAAAAGGCCAACAGCAACGACTATAGTAATGCTTAGTCCGATCGATATTGCTAATCGCTCGGTGACTTCCAGCTGGTTTAGTCTTGGAAAAAATGCGAGCGACATGGCAAACCCGGGTACAACGAGGACGGCAATAAAAGCGAGGGCAATTTGTATTATGCTCGACATTTCTGCTCCGGCCCCATCAACTCGAAAGACATTCGGAACTCTTGCAAACGCTGCGTGTCCAGCCAAGAGCTAGACGAACCTTAACTCTTTCTTCTAAAAATGAACACGCGATCAATCGTTGTTGCTAAGAAATCGATTTAGCTTCTCAAGACCGTCAGCGATTTTAGTTTCTGGTTTATAGTTGATGACCTTCTCTGTCACGCTAATATCTGCGAGAGATCGCCTCCCATCGCCAACCCGCGGAGCAGCATGGACGACTCGCGCAGTCGAGGGTACAATTTCTTTGATCATTTCAGCGAGGTCGTTTATGGACGTCTCGACTCCACTTCCGATGTTTACAGCAATACCTGTAACTTTGCTTTTTGCAGCTAGCAGATTTGCCTTGGCGACGTCCTTCACGTAGACGAAATCACGAGTCTGTTTGCCATCCCCAAATATCTGGATCGGGGCATTTCTCCTCGCGTTGTGGAAGAACTTGCTTATCACACCAGAATATGCGTTTTCGGGTCGCTGATATGGCCCATAGACATTGAAATATCTTAAAGTAAGCGCGTCAATGCCATACAAGCTATGATAAGCGGCGATATAAAGCTCACCGGAGTACTTGCTGGCAGCATATTGCGACATTGGCCTGATCGGCTGCTTTTCGTCTGTAGGAAAAACATCTGCATTCCCGTAAACAGCAGCGCTCGATGAATAAATTATCTTCGACACATCATTCTTCCGAGCGGCTTCACACACCGAAAGAGTGCCTAAAACGTTGTTTTCCAAATCAATAAATGGCTCTCGCGTGCTAGCTACGACATCTATGCGCGCAGCAGTATGGAAGATAATATCGACATCTTTGAGTGCTTTACAAGTCGTTTCAGCGTCGCGAATGTCACCTTTTATAAACTGCACATTAGGCAATCGAACTACTCGCGCTACACTGCTGAGATTGTCCAAAATCCGTACTTCTGAGAGCTCGTTTGAAAGTAACTCAGCGATCTGATTGCCTATAAATCCATATCCGCCTGTAACTAGCCCAATCATGTCAGTCTCGATAACGCAGGACAGTTTTATTCCCTTCGGCTAATATTTAAAAGCATCGTCGGGCTGAAGGTGGCCTTCTTTGCAATAAGCTCCGTCTAATTTTAGGTCTGTCTAAGGGTCCCCCATTTCCAGGGGTACTCAAATGCAAGCTTCCTGTTTTCACACGGCGGAGCGTCTTTATCAGGGCACGTCGTTAGGCAATCGCCTTGACAAATTGGCGTAAAATGCCCGCGCGGATCCTTCACAGTCAATTTACCGAGCGTTGTGCATTGTGTGGGCCTGAATGAAGCAGGATCGATCTGCTCTAAGCATACTGACAGGGTCATTTTGTACATCTCACAAAGCGATTCGACTTGCCTGTATAGGTTTATCCGATCCACTAAACCAAGCACATAATTCCCATCTTTGAGCGCATATTTGGCGCGTACTTGAGCGCCTGAATCATAGAATGGGCTACTGTCGATCCCAGAGAGTAGTCCCCCAAAAACCCTCGTATTGAATGTGCCTGTCGATATGGTCACATTCCTAACGCCTATCGAACTCAACGCCTCCAAGAGCTCGGTTAGCTCATCGTGATCGTCTGTAAACCCTGAGATAATAGGATCTACTCTTGCTACTACATCTATGCCATCATCAACGAGCTCCTCAATCGCTCTAAGCCTCCTTGGGGCCGGCGGGGCTTTGCCTAGCGTTCGCAGTTTCTTGTTGTTAATGCTCTCACACGTAAACGAAACGCGAAGTCGCTCGTAGTTACACCAACTGGTCTCAAGGATTCTCAAAACGAGGTCTGACTTGGTGACGATAGTAAAGTAGACATTGTGTTTAACAGCAACTCTCATAGAGCGTAAAGAAGTATTACAGACAAGGTCGAGCGGCTGAAAAGGGTCCGTTACTGCACAAAAATAGAGCGGCGGGCAGATAGATATGCCGCTTAGCTCGGCGTTTAGCAGTTCTGGTGTGTTTTCGTATACTTCTATCGAGCGCCCAGAACGAGACCACGGGTAACCTTTGGCGTAGCAATAAATGCAATCAAAGAAGCAATGTCCGCTTTTCGTTACGTTCACTATAGCTGCGTGCGGACATTTCCGATGATTGGCACGATATGGGAAATCGTGTATGACTCTGCTACGTCGCTCGATTGGAACTGCTTTGTACATGCTGATTTCTCTGTTACGTATTCAAATCTAATAATAAGCGGCATGCTCAAAGCGAACGAGCTCACACTTTTTTACCTATTGTGGACCCGCATTCAAACAATCGAAAAGTTGAAGGCGCTTGCTAAGGTAAAGAACTATTCGTATCTGCAAATCTGCGCCTACTTGGACAGTAAAGATACTCGAGCGACGATCAAATGAATTGGCTAGAGAAATTTGTTTACAGGTTGTATATTGTTCTTTTCAGAATTAGCACAGGTAATTCGCGAATTTACTTAGCACGTAGACTAGGCGTTCGGATTGGCAGCAACTGCCAACTCTATTACTGCAACTTGAGTACCGAACCGTATCTAATCTCGATCGGTAACAACTGTAAGATTACTTATGGGGTTACATTCATGACCCATGACGGCGCAAAATGGGTTATGGAACAAAATCACGATTTTGAAGGCACCAAGTTTGGTCCGATAACTGTCCGCGACAATTCTTTCATTGGCGTAAACTCAATCATAATGCCCGATGTGGCTATCGGCCCTAACAGTATCGTCGGGGCAGGATCCGTAGTAACAAGGGATGTTCCTCCAAATACGGTGTGTGCGGGCAACCCTGCGAGATTCATTTGCACCTATGAAGAATATCTAGAAAAATGTCGACTTGCAAATACTGGCAAGATCCCTCGGGATAACATGAAAGATGTTTTGACTAAGATGTTTGAGCAAGAGCTCGAGCAACGAGTTGAGTCTACAGAATAAGCGCGACAGAAACGAGTTCTATTCAAAAAACTTCGCTTAGAAGAGGCGATCTACATGCGTGAAATGCTCTGCATCGTGATTCGTGGCAAGGGTAGACTGTAGTTCTTCGCTAAGCAAACAACCATTTTTTTAGCGGTAGCCTACTGGGGGAATCTGGCCTGTAATGCGCCATACAAAGCCAGACTCGCAGACTACTGCAACAATGCAGCCGCAGCACGAACAGCCTGATTTAACGCTGTATATATCCACATAAAACGTCAGCGAGTTATGCGAGTAGCGGAAGACCGGAAAAAAACCGAAGTCTATTGTACTTATAACTACGTGTAATTTAAAGAGCGCAATATCCCCTCGATTTCTGCACGAGTGATAAAAACTGGCTCTCTTAGAGTAAACGGCTTGATGTCTCCGTGAGCTGCGAGATCGTTATGATATTTGTAAACGTATGACAGTTTTTCCATCTCTGGCGCAATTATGAACAAGTCTTCGGTTTCGTAAGCGCGCCTCTGTTCGCTCTCCGTCATGAGCTCTTCTTTGAGTTTTTCACCAGGCTTGATTCCGATTATCTCGGAACTGATCGAGTCAGGCTTGAGCCCATATTTCGGCGCCAACACTTGTATCATGACGTCCGCTACTTCCGTAATTCTCATTGCTTTCATCTTAAAAACGAAGACTTCCCCGCCTCTCGCTGTTTCACACGCTTTCAAAATCAATTTTAGCGCGTTGGGCATAAGGATGGTCGGTCTTACCATCTCCTTGTGTGTGATCGTAACCGGCCCTCCAGCTTCGATTTGTCTTCGGAACAAAGGGAATATAGAACCACGCGAGCCGAGCACATTGCCAAATCTAACACTAGCAAAAACGGTTCCCGAATCCGCTTCTGTAGTGTTTGCAATGGACAATAGACGCTCTGCGAAGAGTTTAGAGGCACCATAGGCCGTGGTAGGCTTAACGGCTTTGCCTGTGCTCGTAAAAATAACCTTCTGGACGTTATGTCGTAAACAAACCTCGATGAGGTTTTGGGTGCCTATAATGTTCGTTTTGACGGCCTCGTAGGGGTTGTACTCGCACATCGGCACATTTTTAAGCGCGGCAAGATGGAAGACGAAATCAACGCCATCAAACAAAGGTTCAATCCGTTCTTTATCTCGTATGTCAGCAATAAAAAAAGAGACTTTGTTAGATTTGAGATCTTGCTCAAGGTCATAGAGCGCGCCTTCGTTATTGTCCAAAAGCACGATACCGCGAGGGTTCACCTTTAGCAAGGTTCGAACAAGCTCAGGTCCTACTGAGCCAGCTGCGCCCGTTAATAACAACGTCTTATTAGAATAAAGCGAGGTTCCATTATCGCTCATGTGTTCTCCAGAGTCTTTGAAAGCGTTTTTGCTTATTTCGGCATCATTCTTATAACTTTGTTTCTTGACGACTGAGATCGACAAGTCGTCAGCTCTTTCCGTTCAACTCGTGATTAATGACGTCAACGAACAGCTAGCGACGACGTACCTCTTTCTGTTTGTGCTGAGCGAGAACAATAGGTTATACTGTCCTCAGCTTGTTACGCCCGGCATCGTAGCGAGATTGTCGTATTATATCTGAGTAACGATCATCTTTAGACCCACGCTACGGCCTTGTTAACTGTCAAGCCTTAGAAGCTCCTTAAACAAAGCCTTTTCTTTGAGCGCGCACTCATGTTTTGAGTATTTCGTAAGAGCGACAGATCTGCACACTTGTGGAAGCGCTTCATTCTCTAGGGCTTTTGAAATCTTCTTAGCGATGTCAGTAGGATCATCAGACGTAAGATACCCGGTAACCCCGTCAATTATGGTATCTCTTATTCCAAACACGTTTGTGCCGACGGCGGGGGTTGCGCAAGACATCGCCTCGATCAGAACCCTTGGCTGTCCTTCGATAGAACTAGTCATCACCATCAAGTCTGCCATGTTGATAAACTTCGGCACGTCAGGGTATGGCACGGCGCCAGTAAAAATAGCTTTATCAGCAACCCCAAGCGATTCTGCCAATTCTTTGAGTTCATCTTCGAGCTCTCCGGCTCCAACGATAAACAGTTTGAATTTCAGGTCAAGCTGCTGAACCGCCTTCAGTAGCAAATCCAGCCTTTTTACCGGATGCAATCTCCCCACAAACATAAGGATTTTTTCGTCTCGAACGCCGTACCTTTTTTTTAGCTCAGTGACCTCAAGTCCTGGCCGAAAAACGTCCTCGTCAAAAGTTAAGGGTACTATGGACACTCTTTTAGCGCCTCTTTGATGAAGCTCATTCTCAAGAGACTCGTTGCGGGTAACGACAACATCAGCATTTTTGATAACGTAGTCTTCTATTAGCCTAGCGACGGTTCCTAGGGCCCTCCCCTTGTTTACGTAAGTCACTTGATACGCCCAGTTGTACTCATAAAACACTATTGAAGGCTTCCTTTTGATTTTTGCTGCTAAAATCGCGCCTGGGCATGCGGCGCAAAAACCCCTTACAAGAGAGTTTCCCTTCAATCGCCGGGCAACTTTGAATGTGCTTAAGACTGCGTAAGAAAGGTGCCAAAGACCAAATCGCTGAAAAAAAGCCGAAGGGATATGTTTTATGGTGGGGGCCAATTTAAATTCGCGGTTATCTCCGGTAAACAAGAACACATCGCACATATCCTCGTATATTCGCAAAAAATCCTTCAGCAGACGAATCATGCTGCCATCAGTGTTGACGCTGTCAATTAGTCGAACGTCAAATGAAGTTACAAACAGAATTCTGCACCTTTCTTGAACCATCCGATTCATCATAGAAGAGTGAACGTTAATAATCTTTTAGATAAGCCAATAGGAGTATATTTAACAAGAGCGGGTTGAATAGTTGACCGAAATGGCCAACACTATGGCGAGATTTACTTCGGCTTTCCAAAAACTGCGAGACTTACTGTCGCTGCACTTCATCCGGGGCATCTTGCGAGGGCTCTCTGTTTTAGGAGCTGGATATGCGCTGGCAAAAATCATCTCGCTGGCAGAGGAGCTCTTTATAGGCCGTTACCTCGGTGTCGAAGTTTACGGAACCTACCTTATCATTCTTGCCATAGCTACTATTTTGAACGCGGTAATGACCCTTGGACTTCCGAAGGCCGTTGTCAAGATCGTCGCCGAACGAAATGAACGCATCGCTGACGTTCCGACAAATGCACTTTTTATTGCTTTTTTTCTCTCGATTGCGATATCTGTGCCAGTCATAATCATCGGGTCTTCCAACAGCTTGCTTACATCGCTTGGCATTACACAGGATGAGTTGATTTTTGGCTACACCATAGCATTTTTGCTTACGCTATATACCGTCGCACAATCGTTCAAACTAGCGTTGTACAAGATCAGATTTGTCGTCGTTGCGGACATCATTTATTGGAGCGTTGCGCTCATCTTTTTCGTGCTTTTTCGCAACTTGACGCTAGGTTTGGTCGGCATATGTATCGGCTCTTCTTTAGGCTTTCTCGTACTCATTCTAAGAGTGCCGCTTGGTTTCGCACGCTTCTCGATTCCGAGCGTTAAGTCGCTCATCCCACTCAGCGTTTTTCTGGGTGCGGATAGCGTCCTCGGTATCTCTGCGCAGCAGATTAGTTTTCTATATCTAAACGCGATATCAACCGCCTACGCTGTCGGAGTCTTTGGGGCACACTACCGGTCGAGCATATTTCTGATCGTACCGCTCGTAACCGTGCTTTCAATGGCACTATACCCACGGTTCTGCTCAATTGACTGGAGATTACGGCCCGGAGTTGGGCGATATCTTGCGTACCTCGGCATTCCAACATGTATCGTAGGGTTTCTCCTTTCTTATGTGAGTGGTGTGTTTTTCCTACAAATTTTTAGAGTTCCGCTGATTCCCCCGCTTCTACTTACCCTCGCAGTTTACTCAGGGCTCTTTATCTACAACAGAATCTGGGATAAACTAGTCACTGCCTGTGAGGGTGCTAAAATGGTTGGCTGGGGGATCATATTTGGGACGTTGACTTTCTTGTCAGTCATGGTGGTGATCACCCCTTTTTGGGGCCCAATGCTTGCAATCGCTACTGGGATGGTCGCGAATGAGATCGTGTACAGCGTCTTACTGCTGAGCTGGTTCAAGCTGCGCGTAACAAAAGATCGGGAACCAAAAACTATAAGTGATTAGGGCATAGCGGTTCCATAGAGGGCTTTTTGTTGCGGTTCGAGGTAGTCGACGTCTAATGAGAGAGCGTTACAATCAGAATCAAGACTTTGCTAGGCCAAGCTCGTCTAAGCCCCCATCGGCGCAGCGTAGCCAGGCGGCTGCACCTACGCGTTCGAGAGCACTAGGCAAAAAAATTTCGGTCGGCGTTATGCTCACGACCCTGACCCTACTGCTCATCACCGTAGGCTACGCTGGATATTGGAATGGCGGCACCGATTTAATCGATCACGATACTTCGACATACATCGCGCTTGCTAAATACATCCAGCAGAATAGCGCTTTAAGCGCCACCAATCCAAACGCGGCGCCGGATGATGTCTGGTACAATGGGCAACCGCCTGGCCTTCCGATCATGTTCAGTGCAGTTGCCACACTTGGCGGCGTCAATATCAACTTAAGTTCTGATCTGCTCCTTTTGCTGCAGGGATTTTCCGCATTTATACTGGTATCTTTCATTCTCAGCACTTTCGTCGTAGTTAAGAAGATTACGGGCGATACACGAATAGCCGCGCTCGCGTCATTTTTTTCTGCGACGTTTAGCCCGAATCCAGCAATATTGGGGCCACAATACATTGTACCGTCAAGCTTCGGACTCATACTGATGTACCTTGGAACTTACTACCTGTACGCAGCAATCAAGGAGGATGCAGGAAAGTCTATCCTGAGCTCAAAATATACGTTTTTAGGCGCCCTCACCGTGACAACGCTGATCTTCACCCATCGGTTTTCTACGACCACGTTCTATTACATGTTCACCATGTTCATCATACTATACGTGTTGATCAATCTCGGCACTAGAATGCATCTGAAGCAGGTCAGTGTAATGATCCTGCTACCAGTCATACTTAGCTCCCCGTGGTGGCTCTATATGTATAGCCAGTATCAAACTCTGCCATGGAGCATTCCAGAGGTCTTGACTTTGTCAGCTGGGATGCTCGTACTCGCGGCAGTCGGCGTGCTCTTTAGCGGAAGCGCTGATAAAAGATCCGAACACAAACGCCGCGATAGGCTCTTCGCGGTAATCGGCCACACGACAAAGAACGTCTTGAACTTGATCATTATCTTAGTGTTAGTCGCGATAGCTGGAATAGTTGCAGTTTGCCTCGTGTTTTCGGCTCAAACAGCATTGTCGATAGCTTTCATGATTTCAAGTCTCGGTCTCATTCCAATTCTTAGCATTTTGGTCTACAAAACTACACTCTGGGACCGCCCCGAAACAAATCTGCGAAACATGCTTGTCTCAAGCTGGCTCCTCGTGGCTTTGGTGCCTACAGTAATTGGGGTTCTGGGGACAGCAGTTCCATCCCTGCCCTGGTTCTTTCAGCGTGTCATACCGTACGCACTACGAAATCAAGACGGAGTGCGTTCGATACTTTATCTCGTGCTCCCATTGTCGATACTCGCTTCGATCCTTGTTTTCAGGTTGGCGTACGAGGTACAGCCTCGCGTAAAAGGCCTACGAAGAAGAAGGGATAATAGGGCGATGCGTACGATGCTTATCATCGCTTTTGTTGTTGTTTCGGTGCTCTCTCCTGTCTTTCATATCGCTACAACCACGGCTCTAGCAACGCATTCACAAGATCCAAAACTCACCGATAACGAAATGAGTGCACTGAAATGGCTCAACAACCACACGTCGTCAAATGACGGAGTGCTGTCTGATCCAACTTTTCTGCAATATGTAAGTACCTTCACGAACGCGCGAACGGTATTGTCTACCGACTCTGAAAACTCGTATGTAGTCACTCATCAGTTATCGCATCTTATAGACCTTTCTAACTTTATGAACGGCTCGACAGATTCCGCTACTAAGCTGCTCATCGCAAAAAAAATGGGCATAAACTACTTCGTTTATGATCCGGTAAAAGCAAACTACTCGAGCGGCCTCTGGCAGCGGACGTTCCCAGACTTCGTTCCTGATACCGCGATAATGACAGAAGTCTTCAAAAACAGCGACGTAACAGTCTACAAAATTGACCAAAGCAAGCTCGCTCTAACGCCCGCGCAATATGCTTCGATTAGCAACGTTGAAGTAGGCAGCGATTCTGCAGTTGTCTACGTAACGAACCACGCTAGCGATCCCGTAAGCTTGCATATCGCTTGGGAAGACTGGAGCAAGCCTTCGCAGTACAGGTCCAAGCCTGTTACGTTGAACGCCGGAGAGACAAAACCGGTGCTTATCGACCTGCCAAAAACCAGCGGTTCGAGATTCGGATTTATGCCCACACTAGGGTCAACAAGCAATCTGTACGTTAGTCTGTGGATGGACCCCCCCTCAGGCAGTACTAATTCGACGAATACGAGATACGCTTATCCTGACGACGCGGTTAGTATCATTTCGCAACAGCTGCTGTAGCTCAGCATATGTTGGACTTAAGTGGCTGTCGACTATACCATCGTGGGAGTTTTTCTGTAAGCGACAAGATACAAAACTCAACGGCATCGCTAGTGCTCGGCATGAGCTTTGATGGTCTAAGAACGGCACCTGATGTGCACTTCGCTTACCTGAGTACAGGATCTCGAAAGGTCTCAAGAACTTGACAGTACTGCAAGCACTATGGCTGTGGCGCCCGATATTCCGCACAAGGCCAAAAGTAGTTTCACCAGTCCCGGTTCTTTCATCGATTTCCGGCTTAAGATGTAATCAGACAAGTTCTTTCTAACAGAATAAGATTTTGAAGGTATTAAGTACGCTTCGTTCGTAACCTGCGTGGCCGTGAACAAGTGACTCTCGGTCACCTTTCCAACAGAGAGTAGCACCATGGCATAGTTGATAATGTAAGGCAACGTGGCGATGACCGCAAAGACTTCGATTTTTAGCGCTATAGCGCCAACAGCAATAGCGCTACCTATGCAGAGCGCCCCTATATCGCCGGTAAATATACGGGCGGGGTACCTGTTGTATGGAAAAAATCCTACAAGTGCGCCGAGTAGCGCCGCTAGTATTAAAAGCCCGCCGATGCCGCCTGTCGGCGACAGTAGCACCCCCCCGACGATTAGCAGGCAAAACGTAACTATGGCGCCGCATCCGATCTCCATTCCATTGAATCCAGCGAAGGTGTTGACAGCGTTGGCTCCAGCTGTAACGGCGAAGGGCACAATAGGAAGCCATACGAGTCCAAGCCACAGGGTTCCCAGCAGCGGTATGATAAGATATGGATCATTTCCAGCAGCTAATATAAGGGGAATGCCTGCGAGATAACCGAGGAGGGGCTTTTCCTTTGCACCGAGGTGCATGACGTCATCTAGGGCCCCTATCATCGCTGATAAAGTCACAACCAGCAGTGAAACTAATATCAGCTCCAGACTGATGCCCAAAAAAGCAGCGAGAATTAATGAGGTGGCGAACCCCGCATAGATTGCAAAGCCACCCATCTCAGAAATCTTAGGCTTGTCAACTTTATGTACGTCAGTGCCAGATACGCCTGCTGCTTTCATTCTTTTAATGAGAGGCGGCGTTGCAGCAAAGGTAACTGCAAATGAAATTAGGACGGAGACTATTAGCAAAAAGACCGTGTAGCTACTGATCATCTAAGATCTCTCCTTTCCAATTTCTCAAAGCTTCCTGGTTGGCCCAAATGCACGCACAATCTGAGCTCGCCTCGTGTCTAGGGTAATATCTCCTGTCTCGTCGAACATCGCTTGTACGGTACCTTCAGCTTCAGAGGCAGCTCGCGTGCGCATCCCCATAAAACCTTCCGAAAAACACGTTAGGTGGGTATAGAAGCTCGTTTTTGACACTTGCGGAGCGATCGTGAGGCTGTTTTCTCCAAAAAGTTGAACGACTTTAGAGACTATTCGCTCTGACGATTTGCCATCGTTTAGAGAGTCGTCTATCGTTTTTCCTGGCGCCGTCGACCGTATGGCATCAGTCAAGACATCGGGATCCGGACTCTTGCCTAATAACCTATTCCAACCTTTTTCGACGGTCTCGACATAGTAGGTGCTATCAGATAGCGTGATACATGGCGTTTGCAAGATCGCACTTTCTTTCTGAGGGCCCCCAGAATCGGTGACTAACACGTCGCAGTCCATCATTAGTCGTATAAAATCTGTATAAGGAAGGGGATCGATAAGATGGATATTCTGAGACGACTGCAATTTATCCGTTAGACCAAACTTGATGAGATGGTTTCGCGTATTTGGATGTAAGAGCACGATGACGTTATAATCATCGAGACTGATCGCAGCTTTCACGATTCGCCCTAGTGCCTCAGGGGTTCCAATGTTCCACGGCAGCCTCACGGCGAATGCTACAAGCGGCCTTTCGCCTTCGCGAAACACATTAAAAGAGTCCGCCTTCTGAGCTCTTGACTTGCAGTCAAGGAGCGAATCTATCAGAGGATCGCCTAAGTAATGGATGTAATGAGGATCGTAGCACTCTTCGATCAAGTTCAGATAGGCTGCGTTACACACGGGAAAGAATTGCGTCGCGCACATTTCGATTACTCTTCTCCTCACATCACTGTGCAAGTCGCGTAACGAGCGATAGCCCGACTCAATATGGCCAACGGGAACGAAATTCATCGATGATGCGATGGCTGCGCTAAACGACGAGATGACATTGCCTTGTACGAACACGAAATCAGGTTTTGCTCTTTCTAGTATACCGTCGACCTGACTGATCATGGCGGAGATCTGCTTATTGTAACTCATATTGCCGAGCGAGAGGCTGTAATCGGGATCTCGAAGATCCAAATCGATTAAGAGGTCTTCATACATCCCACGGTCATAGTGTTGTCCAGTATGGGCGAAAATAAGCTCAGCCTCGTCGTGCTTATCAATCTCCTTGAGAAAAGAAGCCATCCCTATCAGTTCCGCTCGAGTTCCAATGAAAACAGCGATCCGCATGACTCGTCTCCTCTGAGCTAACGCGCTCCATCGGCTAAATAACTTATCATCTCGAAGCGAACGGTAAGCATTATCGTTGCGCAGCAGCTTTCCGTTCGATTCGTGAACCTGGAGGATTAACTCCAGCAGCTAGCGCGCCAACACCAACGATCGAGCCGGGACCTATAGACGTTCCGACATTTATCATGCTGTTTATACCTGTATGCACGTCGTCACCCATGATGACCCCAAGTTTTCGTCGTCCCGTGTGAACTCCTGCCACCTTAATAGACTTCTCGTCAAATCGGAGATTGGCAACCAAAGTCCCCGCGCCAAGATTGCAACGCTGCCCGATAATGCTATCGCCGACGTAAGATAGGTGCCCAATTCGGCTGTCGTCCATTATGATGCAATTTTTCACTTCAACCGCGTTGCCGATCTTGACTCCATTTCCTATACACGTACCGGGACGTATGAAACAGTTTGGCCCTATGTCGCAGCGTTCACCGATTATTGCGGGGCCTATAACGTAAGCGCCATTTCTCACAATCGAACCGCGCCCGATTTGCACCTCGCCTTTCAAAGTTGCAAAGGGTTCGACGGTCCCTTCGTTTGCGCGTTCGAGTGTCTGGAGGAGTAGCTCGTTGGCATGCAGTAGATCCCAAGGCCTTCCAATATCTATCCATTCTTCCTTGACATCAAGATATCGCACGTTTTGTCCGTGGTCGATCAAAAACTGTATCGCGTCAGTGATCTCGTACTCGCCTCTTGCCGACTTCGAGATCTGAGAAATAGCATCGAATATTACAGGTTCAAAAGCGTAAATGCCCAAGTTTGATAAATCAGAGACCGGCATATCAGGTTTTTCCGCTATTTTTAAAACAGCGTCACCTTTTGCGTCGATGATGCCATAGTTGGTAGGTTCTTTAACTCTCTTAGCCGCGACAACAACTGCTCGATCTCGTGGAGTCTCCGCCAGCAATTTCAGCGTGATGGGGCTTATCAAACTGTCTCCGTTGAGGGCTAGGAAGCGCTCATCCACGAGATCTTTAACCTGGCCAATTGCGTCAGCCGTCCCGCGCGGTTTCTCTTGCGTTACATACTCAATCTGTGCCCCTTGCTGCGCCGCATCGAAATGAGAACGAATCACTTCCCCTCGATACCCAGTTAC